>CAZGVR010000016.1:1250-4865 GCA_964528945.1 uncultured Myxococcales bacterium | reverse complement strand
TGGCCTCCACATCCGATCTCTCCCGCTCGATGGACTCCAGCTTGCCCCTCAGATCGACCAGCCTGCCCTCGGCCTCGTCGTTCATGGACGGCAATCTCTTTCCCAGCGCTTCTATCTGGAAACCGATATCCTTGATCTCGTCCTCCATGCCCTGGCGATCGCGCACGACTCCGTCCATCTTCATGCCGGCATCCCGGCGCTGCTGGGCCAGTTCGCCGAGGTCCTTGCAGAAGCCCAGCACCTCTTCATCGATACCCGAGCCTCTGACCTTGTCCGCACGCGATGCCAGGTCCTCGACCATGGCTGCAATCTTGATGTCCAGGGTCGCGACCTTGGACTCGATCCCGCTTGCCTTCTCCCTGCTACGCATGATCGACATCCTCTTGCGGGACGCTTCCTGGGCAAGCTCGTCGATGGCGTGCTGGATCTTGAGCGACGTGGACCGCCTCTCGGACTCTATTCCCTCCATCTGGGTGGCCACCGAATCGACCATCTTGCTCAGTGACTTTAGCTGGCCGGTCAGCTCCTCCATCTCGTAGAGGATCTTCTTCTGCTTGGTGTCGGCCTTCTCCAGGGACTTGTCGGTGAACTCCTTCCAGGCTCCCGTGATGTCCTGGACGGCCATCTGGGGCAGCTCCAGCCTCTTCTTCTGGCCTACCTGGGCCTGGATGACCCTGGCCGGTTTCTTGGGCGGGGGGACTATCTCGTCCAGGGCGCGGATGACCGCGTAGGCGTCCGGTAGACGCTTCTCCGGGTCCTTTTCCAATAGCAGCATCACCAGGCGGTCGTAGGCTTCCGGCACGGTGGGACACTGCTTGCGCAGCTGGACCGGGGCCGATTGCGCCTGCCGGGTCATGATCTCGATGGCAGAGCCCTTGTAGAAGGGCGGGACCGTGGCGAGCATGGCGTAGGCCATGCACCCGAGGGAGTAGAGATCCACGACAGGTCCGGTGGGTTTCCCCATGACGATCTCGGGAGCCATGTATTCGGGAGTCCCCAGCGCGAATCCCTGCTTGGTCAGCCTGGGGTCGCTGCCCAGATGGGCTATCCCGAAGTCCAGGATCTTGACGAAGTCCTTTGACTGGCCACGGTCGATCAGGAAGATGTTGTCGGGCTTGAGGTCCCTGTGCACTATGCCCATGGAGTGGAGCGGTCCGAGCGCGGTGCATATCTGACGGAGGATGGGGACGGCCCTCTCGACCGGCATGGAACCCTTCTGGACGGCGTCCTCGAGCAGTTCGCCCTCCAGCATCTCCATGGCCATGTAGAGGACGTGGTCCTCTGTCTCGCCGAGGTCGAACACGTCCACGATGTTCTCGTGCTTGACCATGTTCGCTGCGCGGGCCTCGCGCAAGAACCTCTCCTTGAGTTCGGCGCTGCTGGACAGCTCCCGTGGAAGCACCTTCACGGCCACCTTGCGTTCGGCGTGGACATGTTGCGCCCGGTAGACCACGCCCATGCCCCCCTCGCCGAGCAGGGAGATCAGCCGGTACCTGCCGGCCAGTACCCGTCCCAGCAGCGGGTCCTCGGGCTCGACCAGGGGCGTGCGGTCGAGCGGGCAGAACTTCCCCTCTGGGAATAGGAGTCCGCATGTCTCGCAGATCTGCATCTTGGCTAATTCATCCGCCCATCAATCCATTGGCATGGAGTCCCGTTCTTCAACTAGGGTACGACCCGGAACGCCCTCGACCGCCCGGGCCCGTGCCTGTAGAGCCTGAAGTGCCGATCCACCGCAAGGGCCTCACGTATCCCCAACCGCTCCATGACCGCAAAGCTGGTGCAGTCGACCAGGCTGAAGTCCTGATCCCCCCACTCGTCCAGTATCCGCCTCGCCCGGGTGAGATCCCGCGACGTCACACCGTGCACCTCGACCACGCCGCTCGCCATGGAGTCCCAGAACCCGATCGCCGCCCGCCGGCCGAGCCTCGCCTTGACGAGCAGCCAGGTCTCGACGAACACGTGATCGGTCGAAAGGAGCCTCCCGGCCGTCCCGAGATCGACGAACACGTCGGAGGCGGCAGCGTGGCGGCGGTCCGATGCGTCCGCGACGGCGTAGAACCCGCTGGTGTCAACGAAGGTCCGGTCCACGCAAGGCCTCGTCGAGTGCCCGGTCGTGCCGGTCGGACACGTCCCTCCGCCCGCTGGACCCCAGGCCCACGAACCTCAGGACCTCCTCCTTGCCTCGCCCCCCCCCATCACCCTCCCCACGGAGGTAGGACGCGACGATGCGCCTCACGAGTCCGGTCATGCTGGTGCCCGCCCTGCGCGCTTCCCTCTTCAGCGAACGGTGATCCCTGCCGTCGATGTAGATCTGCGTGCGGACCATGCTTCTCTCCGCTGCCATGCGCTCTCCCCGTCGAGACGTAATGATGTTAGGTTGTCATCATGATGATGTCAACCTCCGGTTGCCGGCGTACCGCCGGTGGAAGCCGTCACCGGCCGCGCCGCGGCAGGATCCGCTCGATCGACCTCGCCAGCCCTGCGAGGTCGTAGGGCTTCTGCACGAAGCCGGCCAGCCCCTTGCCCGCGAACCTCTCCACGGCCTCCTGCTCGTCGTAGCCGCTGGAGAGAAGCACCTTCGCGTCCGGACGCAGCTTCCTGATCGCGGCGAACGCCTCCACCCCGTCCATCCGCGGCATGGTGAGGTCGAGGACCGTGAGCGCGAACCTGCCCGGGTCCACACCGAAGATCCCCTCGGCCTCCCGGCCGTCCCTCGCGGTCACGACCTCGAAGCCGAGGTGCTCGAGCATGTGCGTGCCGAGCGCGCGCACGGTCTCGTCGTCGTCCACGAGCAGGATCGTGCCCGCCCCCCGCCACCCGTCCTTCACGTCCTCCCCGGCCGGACGCTCGATCTCCTCCGCGCCGCCGGCCCGGGATCCTGCCGCCGGGAACAGCACCTTGAACGTCGTTCCCCTGCCGGGCTCGCTGTACACCTTGATCGCCCCCCTGTGCCCGCGCACGATCCCGAGGACCGCGGCGAGCCCCAGGCCGCGGCCCGTGAACTTGGTGGTGAAGAACGGCTCGAAGATGCGCGAACGCACCTGCTCGTCCATCCCGCATCCCGTGTCCGAGACCTCGACGTAGACGTACGTGCCCGCGGACAGATCCTGCGTGAAGTACACGGTGTCGAGGTAGGATCTATCCAGGTCCAGCGCCCCTGTGCTGATCCTGACGACGCCGCTCCCGGACCCGATCGCCTCGGAGGCGTTCGTGACCAGGTTCATCACGACCTGCCGGATCTGCGTGACATCGGCCTCGATCAGCGGGATGAAGGGCGCGAGCTGGAACCTGACGCTCACGGTCCTCGGGATTGACACCCGCACGAGGTGGGTCATCTCCCTGACCAGCTCGTTGAGATCCAGCCTCCCGACCATGAAGTGTCCCCTGCCCGAGTACGCGAGCATCTGCCTGGCGAGATCCGCGGCGCGGTGCGCGGCCGTCTCGATGTCCTTCAGCTTGTCGCGCGTCGGGGACAGGGGCGACATCTCGCGCAGCGCCAGGCTCGCGTTGCCGAGCACGCCCATCAGGAGGTTGTTGAAGTCGTGCGCGATCCCGCCGGCCAGCACCCCGAGGCTCTCGAGCTTCTGCGTCTGATGCAGCATCCCGTCCAGCTTC
>CAZGVR010000016.1:0-1240 GCA_964528945.1 uncultured Myxococcales bacterium | reverse complement strand
TCGCGGCGGAGACCACCTTCCTCTTCCTCTCGCGCCTCTCCTCCCTCGCCCTCACGCGCTCGGTCACGGCGTTGTAGATGGCCACCACCTCGCCCGTGGGGAGCCGGTAGACCCAGTTCTCGCGGAAGGACTCGCCTTCCCTCTCGTCGTAGTAGCGTGTCTCGGGCATGAACTCGAGCGCGCCCGTCTCGTACACGCGCCGGAACACGTCCAGGAACCCCAGGGCAACGACCCCGGGGAACACCTCGGTCACGCGCCGGCCGACCACGTCCTCCCGTCTGATGCGCTCCAAGCGCTCACCGGCCGCGTTGAAGTCCCTGATCACGAAGTCCCTGCCGCCGTCCACGGCCTCGTAGACTGCAACCCCGCTCGGCATGGTGTCGAACAGGCTCCTGTACCTGCGCTCCTGCGCAGCGAGGAGATCCTCGGCCTCCCGCTTCGACATCGCATCCGCCTTCCCCATATCGCGCTCCGTGGGCTGTCCGCACTGTCGCGCGGCCGAGCTTCATCATCCCCGATCGTGGCCATGGTTGCAACCGGCCCTACATCCTGAGCCCGAACCCCTCCTCGCACCCGGTGCTCGAGTGGTAGTGCTCGCACTCCCTGTGCCTGCCCGCGAGCTCCTGCGCGAGGTCGTGCAGCCGCTCGTGCACGCCCTGCCCGGTCTCCACCTCCTCGAAGTGATGGAAGGCCCTGGACACGCTCCTCGCGGCCTCGGCGTCGAGGTGCGCGGCGGCCATTGGGAAGAGCACGCCGTCCTCCTTCCTGATGTGGTTCCTGAGGAGCTTCACGTACTCCGCGGAGGTCACGGACACGAGCTTGCGCTCCACCGGGGTCCAGTCGGTGCCCCTGCCTGCGAGCGCGGCGAGCTGCAGCGTGAGCGCGCGCCCCTGCTCGTGCTCCGCGAGCATGATGGCGATGGGCCCCGCGTCCCTGCGGAATCCGGATGCGACCAGCGCCTCGAACAGGATCCTCTTCTCCTTGCCGTGGTGGCACCTGTCCGCGAACTCCCTGAAGAAGGTCACGAACCTCTGGAGCTCGCCGCTGTCGTCCACCTCGTTGCGGCCGACCTTGCCGCCGTATTCCTCGAACGCATCCAGAACCCTCTCTATCAGCCTGTGCTCCTCCTTGAGTGTTTCGATCGCTTCCATGTTCTTGCCCTCCTGCGGTTATCCTGGTCATACGCAATCCCAAGGCCAAGTTATAACTAATCAATATCATTATGGTTCTTCATGTACCA
>CAZGVR010000015.1:2914-15476 GCA_964528945.1 uncultured Myxococcales bacterium | reverse complement strand
GGCCAGGAGAGGGTGTGGATGCGGCGGCAGCTGTTCCACATGCTGATGATCGCGGCGGTGATGGCCGGCATGTTCGCCCTGATCGGGATCCTCGTCTCCTACCTGCGCTGGCAGATCGGCTGAGCCATCCCGTGCGGCCCGTCGAAAAGTTGAGAAGGAGTCGCGCGATCCCGTACGCTCGACCGGGCCAATGACACGATCAACCTCCTCCCGGGGCAGGCTCCGGGCCGTGCTCGTTCCCCTCGAATTGCTCGCCCGCCAGGTGCTGCCGTTCGTGGCCACTGGCGTGGCGGCAGGCCTCTTGCACGCGGGCCGCGTGCGGTGGGACAGGTGGGGCATCACCGCGGCGGCAGCTGCCGTGGCATTCCTGCTGATCCTCCCTGCGAGGGAATGGATCCTCACCCGGCGCGAGGCGCTCGGCGGGCGCCGCCCCTCGGGCGCGGCCGCATCGCGTACCCTGGTCGAGCTCAGGCTGCTCGTGCCCCTGGCCGTCTCGCTCGAGATCTGCACGACCCTCTCCAGGTCGGCCGGTCTGGAGATCGGGGCCCTCCAGTACCTCTTCGCGCTGGTCGCGGTCACCTTCTTCTCGAGGTCTGCGTCCGTGCCCGCGCTCTTGACCGCGCTCGCGGCCGGCTGGATGGCCGGCGGCGGGCCGCTCGGTCTGGACCAGTCCGAGCTCTCGCGGCGGATCGCGTGCTCGCTCTTCCTCTGCTTCTTCGGCGGCTTCGGCCTGGCGTTCCTGAGGAGCGAGATCGTCCGCATCCGCAAGGAGGGCCAGGAGAGGATAGAGGAGAAGCTGCGCGACTACAGCGAGAGGGCCAGGGACTACAGGCTCATCACCGCGCCCTCGTCCCAGCCCTGGGAGGGTTGCGACGGCGGCCGCGAGGAGCAGCACGGCGAGGAGGAGGAGCGGCGGCTCGAGATGGTCGGGATCGCCCCGTCCCTGGACGAGATCCACTCGACGATCGGCACCATGCTGGACGTCGCGAGACGCACCATGCATCTCAACACGGCGGTGCTCATGCTCGTGGACGACGCCGGCGAGTACCTGAGGATCGTCGAGGCCTCGACGGGATCGTCGTGCCTCTCGGACGCCTCGGTGCCGGTCGGCTACGGCGTCACGGGCGCCGTCCTCAAGCACGGCGGGCCGCTCTCCCTCTGCCCCCTCGACTCGGGGAAGCTGCCGGTTCCCTACTACTGCGAGCCCGAGGACGTGAGGAGCTTCTGCGCCGTGCCCGTCAACGAGCAGGGCCAGGTCCGCGGCGTGCTCTGCGCCGACCGCCTCACCGAGGATCCGTTCGGGGATCGGGACATCGAGGTCCTCTCGGCGATCGCGGCCCAGTGCCTGCGCGTGGCGGGGAGCGAGCGCCTCTTCCTGCAGCTGGTCAAGGCCAAGACCGAGCAGTCCAGGCTCTACAGGGCCTCCACGCGGTTCCGCGAGGCCCACGGCGTGGAGGACGTGATCAGGGCGGCCTTCGACAGCGCCCGGTCGATCGTCCAGTGGGACCTCGCCGCGGCCACGCGGCTGGAACAGGACAAGCGGCGGCACGGGATCGTCTCGGCCGGGGGCGAGTGGGACGAGGATCCGGTCGGCATCGAGTGGCGGGACAACGAGGGGCTGGTATCGCAGGCCTGCCGCATGCGTCACCACCTGCCGTACAAGGGAACGTTCGACGAGCGGACACAGATCGTCTTCACGAAGAAGGTCAGGATCCGGGGCATGCAGTCCCTCCTCGTCCTGCCCCTGGTCGCGGTGGACAGGGTCGTCGGCTCCCTGGTGCTGGCCTCCAGGCGGCCGGGGGTCTTCACCCGGCAGATCCGAATCCTGCTCCAGGTCATCGCCGATCAGGCCGCCCTGTCCTGGGAGAACGCGATCATGATGAGGAAGCTCGAGGATCTCGCTACGCTGGACGGACTCACCGGGCTCCACAACAGGCGGGTCTTCCAGGAGGCGCTCTCCAGGAAGGTGGCGGAGGCCCGCAGGTCCGGGGCCAGGCTCTCCCTGATCATGACCGACCTGGACAGGTTCAAGTCGGTCAACGACACGCACGGCCACCAGGCCGGCGACATGGTGCTCACCCGCTTCGGCGCGGTCATCCGCCGGAACGTCCGCGAGGTCGACCTGGCCTGCCGCTACGGCGGCGAGGAGTTCGTCGTGATCTGCCAGGACGCCGAGGGGGTGGGCGCGCACCTCCTCGCCGAGCGCATCCGCAAGGAGATGGAGCGCGAGGAGATGGACGTGGGCGGCGTGCGCCTGCAGGTCACGTGCTCGCTCGGTGTCGCGAGCTACCCGGATCACGCCTCGACCCCGGAGGCCCTGGTGGCGGCCGCCGACGAGTGCCTGTACGAGGCCAAGCACGCCGGCCGGAACCGGGTGGTGGTCGCCTCGGCCGGGCTCGCACGCGCCTCCTGAGTGCACTAGTATCCTCCAGGAGGAGTGTGCACATGACGCGGAAGCAGGTTGCGTCCGTGCTCGCCGGGGCCGCCCTCGCGACCGCGACCGCGGTCTCGGGCGGCTCGACGAAGGACGGCAAGATCTGGAAGGACCCACCCCCGGGGCAGTCCAAGCCCGTCATCGAGATCCCGAGCCTCGCGCCGCTCGCCGAGAAGATCACTCCCGCGGTCGTGAGCATCCTCGTCTCCCAGGAGGTCGACCTGAAGCCCACGGATCCCATGTTCAAGTTCTTCGGCGACCTGTTCGGTCCGCTGCCGGACACGTTCGAGAGCCAGGGCGAGGGCTCGGGGATCATCATCGACCCATCGGGGTACATCCTCACCAACGCCCACGTCATCGAGGGAACGACGTCGATCCGCGTCGTCCTTTCCACCGGCGTGGAGGCCGAGGCGGCCACGGTGGGCGTGGATCCGCCGACCGACATCGCCATCATCAAGATCCCGCTCACGGATCTGCCGGTGGCCCCGCTCGGCAACAGCGACTCGGTAAGGGTCGGAGACTGGGTCATCGCCATCGGGAGTCCGTTCGGCCTCGAGACCACGATGACCGCGGGGATCGTGAGCGCGATGGGGCGGCAGCACGTGGGCCCCGAGGGAGAGCATCTCTACGAGGACTTCATACAGACGGACGCCCCCATCAACCCGGGAAGCTCGGGCGGTCCGCTCGTGGATCTGGCAGGCAACGTGGTGGGCCTGAACACGGCGATCAACGCGGCAGGGCAGGGCATCGCGTTCGCGATCCCGATCAACATGGTGAAGGTCCTCATCCCGCCGCTCGTGAAGGAAGGGAAGTTCGAGCGCTCCTGGCTCGGCGTGGTCATACAGGAGGTCACCCCGGCCATCGCCGGGGCCCTGGGTCTCCCGGGCGCCTCGGGAGCGCTCGTCGCCGACGTCGAGGCCGGGTCGCCGGCGTCCGCGGCCGGGCTCGAGCCCGGGGACGTGATCGTCGAGTTCGACGGCCAGGCCGTGGACACGACCGGCGGCCTCTCCTGGCTCGCCTCCACCGCAGGCGTGGGGAAGAAGGTGAAGCTCGTCCTCTTCAGGGACGGCAAGGTGGCGGAGAGCCAGGTCGTCATGGCCGGCCATCCGGATCAGGCGCTTGCGGAAGGGGGGGACGGAAAAACCGGGGCAGGGAAGGGGACGGGCAAGAAGAAGAACGAGAAGAAGGACGATCCCGGGATCGGCCTCCAGGCGCTGGACTCCGGAACGGCGGCCGCCCTCGGGATAGCGGCGGAGGGCGGGAAGTTCCCCGGCCTCCTCGTGGTCTCCATCGATCCCGCATCTCCGATCGGAAAGACCGGGATAGAGCGGGGGGACGTGATCCTGACGGTGAACGGGAGCAAGGCCTTCGACCCGAAGGACGTGCTCGGGCCGCTCAAGAAGGCCAAGGAGGGCGACGTGGTGCTGATGTACGTGGTCGGCCAAGGCCTGAAGAGGTTCGTGACGTACGTCCCGTGATGGCGGCCTCGGTCGCAGCGATCGGATCCGCGGCCCGGGCCGTCCTGGCCCTTCTCGTCGCGCTCGTCGCGAGGATCCTGGCCGCCACCCTGCGGGTGACCCTGGTCCGGGACGGGGCGGAGCCGGACGGGCCTCTCATCTACGCCTTCCTCCACGGGCAGCAGCTGCCCCTGCTCAGGTACCCGCGGCCGCGCCCAACGGCGGCCGTGGTCAGCCTGAGCCGCGACGGATCGCTCCAGGCGGGCGTCCTCGGCAAGCTGGGCTTCGGGATCCTCAGGGGCTCCTCCAGCTCGGGCGGGGCGAGGGCGCTCGGATCCTCGCTCGGATGGCTGGGGCGAGGCAGGGACCTGGCGCTCGCTGTCGACGGACCGCGCGGACCCGCGGGCAGGTCGAAGCCCGGCGTGATCTGGCTCTCGCAGAAGGCCCGCGCCCGCATCGTCCCCGTGGCCTGCCACGTCGGGGCCGGCATCCGCCTCGAGCGCTCGTGGGATCGCTTCCTGATCCCGTGGCCGTTCGCCAGGGTCCGCATCGTGGCCGGGGCCCCGTGGAAGCCCTGGGAAAAGGACTGGACAGAGGAGCGGAAGCTCGCCTATCTTGATTCGCTCATCGGAGGTCTCGCCGAGCAGGCGGCGACCCCGGCGGCAAGGCCATGTCCATCCTCGTGAACATCGACGGAAGGATCCTCCCTGAGGCCGAGGCACGGATACCCGTGCTCGACCGCGGGTTCCTGTACGGGGACTCGGTCTACGAGGTCCTCCGGACGTTCGGCCGCGTGCCCTTCGCTCTCGACGAGCACCTGGAGCGGCTCGAGCGGAGCGCCGAGCTCCTCAACATCGTGCTCCCCTGGGACAGGAGCCGCATCGGGGCCGAGATCGCCCGCCTGCTCCGGCAGGGCGGCCCCGGGGACTTCTACCTCAGGATCATCATGACGAGGGGTGAGGGGGAGATCGACCTCGATCCGGCCGTGGCCAGGGATCCGCACGCGGTGGTCATCATGAAGCCATTCCACCCGCTTCCGGACGAGACGATCCGGAAGGGCGTCTCGGTCCTCCTCGTGCCTTCGGGCCGATGCCCGTCCGGCGCCGTGCCCGACGGAAGCAAGACGGGCAACTACCTGGCCAACATCATGGCGCTGGGACAGGCCCGCAGGAAGGGCCACTACGAGTGCGTGATGGTGGAGGGCGGCGGGCACGTCGCAGAGGGATCGACCACCAACATCTTCCTCGTGAGGGGCGGCCACATCGAGACGCCCAGCCTGGACGCGGGCATCCTGGCGGGGATCACGAGATCCATCGTGATCGAGGAGTGCAGGCGTCTCGGCCTCGTGGTCCGGGAATCGAGGATCCTGCCCCAGGAGCTCATGGCCGCCGAGGAGGCCTTCCTGACGTCCACGATCCGCGACGTGCTGCCCGTCGTCCGCGTCGACGACACGCGGCTCGGCGACGGCAGGCCCGGGCCGGTCACGGGCCGTATCCGCGAGACGTTTCTCGACCATGTCAGGAGGCGCATCGAGCGTGACGCTCCGCGCTTCGAGGCGTAGAAGGGAGCCCAGTCCATGGACAAGCCCATCTCGAACCCAGGTCACGCGGCGGTCAGCAGGGGTACCTTCGCGGTGGCCATGCTCCTCGCGTTCGACGCGGGAATGGCCATCGGCGGGCCGATCGGATCGGGGGGCGGCGGCGACATCCCGGAGACGGTCTACGCGGTGGAGGTGGGCCAGGCGGCGCAGGCGGGTCCTGCCACGGCCCTGGTCACGGTGGTCGTCTTCTCCGACTTCCAGTGCCCGTATTGCAGGCAGGCGGGAAAGCTCGTGCACGACATCGAGGACCGGTACGGGGACGACGTCCGGATCGTGTTCAAGCACTTCCCGATGACGAGGATCCACCCGTCCGTGCCCCTGGCTCACGAGGCCGCGGCGGCAGCGGCCGCCCAGGGCGAGTTCTGGGAGTTCCACGACGCGCTCTTCGCCGGGAAGGGCCCGTTCCAGCGGACGGATCTCGACGAGATCGCGGCCCGCCTGGGCCTCGACATGGTCCGCTTCTCGAAGGAAATGGACGAGCACGCCTGGAAGAAGCTGGTCGACGGCGACCTCGCCCAGGGAGAAGGGCTGGGCGTGCAGGGGACGCCCACGCTCTTCGTCAACGGACGCAAGGTGGTGGGCGCGAACGCCGGGCGGGTAGAGAAGCTGATCCGCTACGAGCTCAGGCACGCGAGGGCGCTCCTCGACTCGGGCGTTCCCGGGGACCGGATCTACGACACCATCCTGCTCGAGGGCTTGAGGCCCAACGTGGTGAGGCCCGACGCCGTCCCCCTGCCCCCGCCCGTCGCGAAGACCGGTGAGCCCGAGACGTACAGGGCCGAGCTGGGGAACTCGACCCTGATCGGGAACCCCGAGGCGCCCGTGACCCTGGTCGTCTTCATCGACTACCAGTGCGCCTTCAGCGCCCAGCTCGTGGGGACGCTCCGATCCCTCGTGCAGCAGCACGGCGAGGACTTGAGGATCGCGTTCAAGATGAACCCGCAGCCGAGGCACCCCGGAGCGGTGCTGGCGGCCGAGGCGGTGCTGGCGGCCGGAGCACAGGGCAAGTACCTCGAGATGCACGACCTCCTGTTCGCCAACAGGGAGGCGCAGTCCCGCGAGGATCTCGACGGGTACGCGAAGGCCATCGGCCTGGACATGGCCAAGTACGAGAAGGCGCTCGACGGCCACGAGTTCCTCCCGATCGTCCAGCAGGACCAGGCCCTGGCGCGGTCCCTCGATGCGACATCCACCCCGACGATGTTCGTGAACGGCATCAAGCTGAAGGGCAACCAGCCCGCGGCCGCCATCGACGAGGCGATCGCGCGCGGCAAGGCGAGGGCCGAGGAGATCCTGAAGACCGGGGTCGCGGCCAAGGACGTCTACGCGAAGATCATCGACGGCGGGGTGGCAGGATCCACGCCTCCAGCGCCGGCGCCGGGGACCGAGACCCCATTCTGAGGCCGGGCCGCTGGGCGGGCCCGCATCACCTGCGGAACCGGCGCTCGATCTCCGATCGCGGCAGCTCGAAGCTGACCGGACGCCCGTGCGGGCAGTGGCCGGCCCAGTCCACCCTGTCCAGGTCCCTGAGGAGCGCGATCGCGCGCTCGGCGTCGATCCTGTCCCCGCCGCGCAGGGAGGCGTGGCAGGCCATCCTCGAGAGCACCTCCTCGGCGATCGTGTCCAGGCGGCCCCTGGAGTCCTCGATCTCCGCGAGCACGTCGGCGAGAAGCCGCGCGGGATCGGAGCCGCTGAGGAGCATGGGCACTTCCCGCACGGTGACGCTGTCCGGACCGGACAGCTCGGCCCCGAGGCCGAAGGACCTGAGCAGCCCCTCGTTCTCCTCTACGAGGGCGGCGCGCACGGCATCGACGTCCACGCGCACCGGCATGAGCAGGACCTGGCTGGCCACGGATCCGGAGCGCCACTGCTGCCTCAGCCTCTCGAACGTGACCCTCTCGGCGGCGGCGTGCTGGTCCACGAGCACGATCCCGTCCACGCCCTCGCACACGAGGTACGTGCCGAGCACCTGACCGGCGTACACGAGGGAGGAGAAGGTCCCGCGGGACTCGGGCTGCGCGGCCGGTACGGGCAGCGGCAGCGGAATCCCGGTTCCACGGTGGGGGATCGGGGAGGGGCCGATGGCCGCCGCTGTCCTCGCGATGAACCCGCCGTGGCGGCTCGTGTACCTCGACGAGGTGGACTCCGACACTGACGGAAGCTGCGTCGTCGACGGCACCTCGGGCGGTGGAGGCCGGAGCGAGGTCCTCGCGCCGATCCACGGGGTCGTGCGGGCCCAACGCGACACCGCGCGGTGCACCGCGGCCGAGACCATGCGCGGATCCGAGAAGCGCACCTCGCGCTTGCCGGGATGGACGTTCACGTCGACCATGACGCGCGGCACGGTGAGTAGCACCACGCCCTGGGGGTAGCGGCCCTGCGGGAGCAGGCCCTCGTGGGCCGCGGCGATGGCGCCGGCGATGCCCCGGTCCGTGACCACGCGCCCGTTCACCACGATGACGAGCCCCTGCGCTCCGGGCCTTGCGGCGCCGGGCTCGGCGAGCCACCCCTCGACCTCGATGCCGCCCGACTGCTCGTGGAAGCCGGGGAGCGAGAGCCTCGGATGGATCTTCTGGACCCTCTCCCCGGCGTCCCGGGCTGCCGGGAGCGACAGGATCTCCTCGCCGGCCTCGAACAGGGAGAACGCCACTCCGGGGCGGGTCACGGCGAGGTGGCGGAACGTCTCGACGAGCCGCGCGGTCTCGGTGCGCTCGGTCTTCAGGAACTTGAGCCTCGCCGGGGTGTTCCAGAACAGGTCCTGCACGCGCAGCCGCGTCCCCTCGGGCACCCCGGCGGGCGACCGGTCCAGGACGTCGCCTCCCTCGATCGTGACGCGGGTCCCGGCGGTCGCGCCTCGCCGCCGCGTGAGGAGCGTGAGCCGGCTGACGGCCGCGATCGACGGGAGGGCCTCGCCGCGGAACCCGAAGGTCGCGACCTCGAGGAGATCGCGCTCGGTCTCGATCTTGCTGGTCGCGTGCCGCTGGAGGGAGAGGAGCGCCTCGTCCGGATCCATGCCCTCGCCGTCGTCCGCGACCTCGATGCGCTTCACGCCGCCCGACTCGAACTCCACGGAGATCTCCCGGGCGCCCGCGTCCAGCGAGTTCTCGACCAGCTCCTTGAGGACGGACGCCGGACGCTCGACGACCTCGCCCGCGGCGATCCGGTCGACGACCCCGCCTTCCAGCACGCGGATCACGCGTGGATCCTACACCGCGCCCGAAAGGACCGCAACGCGGAGCGCCCCGGCCGGCACGAGTCGCGCTGCGCCGAGCCCTCCGAGCAGGTGATCCGTGACGAAGCCGGGGGAGTGCATCTCCACGGCCTCGCCGCTCGCCCCGAGATCGCCTCCCGGCCGGATAGTTACGCGCCGCTTGAGCGTGGCTAAGGCATCCAGGCGGCCGAGGATCTCGCAGCGGCACGCCTCCGTGAGCAGGCCCGGGCCGATCTCCACGTCCCCCTCGGGATCCAGGCGGCCCTCCCGGACCGCGTCGAATCGCACGATCAGGCTGCAGTCCAAGGTGGCGGCCGTCATGGAGAGGAGCGGGAGGTCGGCGGCCAGCGCGTCCACGTCCAGGAAGGTGACGACCGCGGCCGTCGCGGATTCCATCCACGCGAGATCCCGCGCCCCGAGCGGCTCTCCGGGATCGGCGTTCCGGCACGGCCGGCCATCGAGCCCGATCGCGAGGACCCAGTCGTAGGGCCGCGCAACGGCACGCCAGTCGATCCCGGAGCGGCAGGCGTCGCGGGCCGTGGCTCCGCTGAAGGTGCAGCGGACCGTGACGGGCCGGCCCGTGCCTCGCGGCAGGGCCTCGGCGATCCCGCGCTCGAGCAGCCCCCTCGATCCCCGCTCGGGCACGTCGAGGCCCACGACGTCCACGAACGGCGGCGAGCCCAGAGCGGCCGCGGCCGTCCCGATGGCGGCAGGAGACGCGCCGCACGTGGCAAGGTCGATGAACAGCACGCGCTCGACCGGAGGGCCTGCCTCGCGCCGCCGCGCCGCGGTCTCGGCGATCAGCCCTGCCGTGACCTTGCGCTCGAGCACGCGGTCGCGGAACAGGGCATCTGCCCAGTGCACGACCTCGGCCCGCCTGCGCGCTCGCGCGGCCGCGAGCCCGTCGCGGATGGTCTCGAAGGCGTCGGCTGCCACACGGACGGTGTACCACCGGGGTGCGCGTGATGGAAGCCCGGGAGGACAGGCTCGCGGCAGTTGCCCCCGGCGCTCCCACCTAGTACCATCGGGCCATGACTCCAGAGGACTTCGACAAGCTGCTCAAGTGGGCCGTGGAGAACCACGCGAGCGACATACACCTCAAGGTCGGGAACAGGCCGCTCGTGAGGATCGACGGCGTCCTGCACGCGCTCAAGACCCCGGTGCTCGGCAACGCCGACACCACGGTCTGCGTGAGGCGCGTGCTAGAGGGGAGGTTCGCCAAGCGCGAGCCTGCCGAGATCGACGATCTGGACATGCCCTTCCAGCTCCCGGGCGTGTCGAGGTTCCGCGTCAACGTGTTCAGGCAGCGGGGATCCCTCTCGCTCGTGCTCAGGGTCATCCGGACGGAGGTCCCGACCTTCGAGGAGCTCGGGCTGCCGCCGGTCCTCAAGAAGGTCTGCGAGGAGCAGCGGGGGTTCATCCTGGTCACGGGCGCGACCGGGAGCGGGAAGAGCTCGACGCTCGCCGCCATGATCCGCCAGATCAACGAGAAGCGGCCAGTGCACATCGTCACGATCGAGGATCCGATCGAGTTCGTGCACACGGACATCCGCGCCACCATCTCGCAGCGCGAGGTGGGCGCGGACACCGAGGGGTTCAACAGGGCGCTGCGCGCTGCCATGCGGCAGGATCCGGACGTGATCCTGGTGGGCGAGATCCGCGATCACGAGACCATCGACACGGCCCTGAAGGCCGCGGAGACCGGCCACCTCGTGCTCTCCACGGTCCACACGCCGGACGCGGGCAAGACCATAGGCAGGCTCATGGCCCTGTTCCCTCCGGACGAGCAGGACCTGGTCAGGCAGCGGCTCGCGGACAACCTGCGCGCCACCATCTCGCAGCGGCTGCTGACGCGCGCGGACGGGAAGGGCAGGGTGGTGGCGACCGAGATCATGGTCGTCACGGGCACGGTGCAGGAGTGGCTCCTCGAGATGGACAAGCCTTCGACCATCCTCGACATAATAAGCAAGAGCCGGGACCAGTACGGCATGAACACGTTCGACCAGTGCCTGACGGATCTATACAAGGGGGGCCTCATAACGCTCGAGGTCGCCAAGGCCTCTGCCACGCACCCCGCGGACTTCGTGCGAGCGCTGCACTTCGACGGCTAGGCGCCCGGCTTCCGCGGCTCCGGCCCAGGCAGCGCGGCCAGGCTGCCCTGCCCCCAGATCCCGGGACGGGTCAGGCAGAAGTCCCACCTGACCGGGTCGCGCGGCGAAAGCCTCTTGAACCCCCCGGTCACCTCGAGGGCCGCCCGCTCGTCGGCTGCCCTGCGCGCGGTGAAGCCGAGGCTCCTGCCGATCCTCAGCATGTGCGTGTCGAGCGGCACGACGAGGGCAGAGGGCGAGATCCGGTCCCAGCCTCCCGGGTCCACGTCGTCGCTCCGCACCATCCACCTCAGGTACAGGCAGAGCCGCTTGCAGGCGCTCCCGCCCGCGGGCCTGGGTACGAGGAAGCCGCACCCGCACCCGGTGAGGCCGTGGAGGTACGACGAGAAGGCCCTCACCGCAGGCAGCACGGTCGCGTCCCCCGGGCTCCATCCGGCCACGAAGCACGCCTCGATCGACCCATGCTCGCGGATCGCCCTGCCCGCGCCCTCGAGGAGGCCTGCCATGTCGCTGCCGCGCGCGAACCTGTGCACGAAGCCCCGGTAAGCGCGGGCCAGGGCACGCGGCCCGACCTCTGCCAAGCCGGCAGGCCGGCACGGCAGGCGGCGCAGCGCCTCCCGCACCGAGGCGAGGATCGAGGCGACCCTGCCGAACGCGAGCGAGGAGGCGATCAGGCCCACGACCTCTCGATCCCTGACGTCGTCCCAGCCGTACAGGAACTCCAGCGGGTCCGGGTGCACGTGCTCGCGCCGGTTGTACCGCCGGTACAGCGAGTCGAGGGTCCTCCTGTGGACGGGCATGCGGGCGGCTAGATCCTGTCCCCCGAGATGACGATGGACTGGTTCGCGCAACCACCGAGAGCGCAGCTCCAGCCTCCCGTGAAAGTGGCGCTCCACAGTCCGTCGAAGTGGTCCGGGCCGTCGAACGTGCCGCTGATGTTGTAGCCCTCGTTGCAATCCCCTGGAACGGTCGCGGACACCTCGAAGTCGTACCCGCTCGGCATCGGGACCTGGGCGAGCGACATCGATCCCGCCGTGCAGTTCAGGCTCAGCCCCGGATGGGAGAAGCAGACCTGGCTGAAGCTGTAGCTCACCATGCCCATGCCGCAGGTCTGCTGGATCGTCGTGTGTATGTCGAAGCACCCCGTGTAAGGGTCGTAGGGGCAGTCGCAACCCGGCGTCGCGGGATTGCACGTGAACGTGCACATGTCCGCGGTCGTGTCGCACACGTCGTCAGTGCATGGATCCGAGTCGATGCACTCGCGGCCATCCGCGTCCTCGCGACACCCGAACTCCGGGTCGCACCACTCGTCCCCGTCGCAGAACACACCGTTCGCGCAGTCGTCGTCCACCACGCAGTCGCCAGGGTCGTCCACGCACCCGGTCGCCTCGCAGTGCTGCCCGGTCCCGCAAGAGTCCACGTTCGAGCAGGTGTGATCGAACAGGCACGTGTCGTCGGTGCAGGTCAGGCCGTCGTAGCACTCGCCGTCTGTCATGCAGCCGATCGCGATGCACCCGAGCTCGGCGTCGCACACCGTGCCGTACGGGCACTCGCCGTCGTCGGGATCGTTAATGCAGCACCCGCCGACCACGCACATGTCCGTGGTGCACGCCACCCCGTCGTCGCACTCCTCCTGGGTGGTGCAGGTGAGCGTCTCGCAGGCCGACGCGTCGTCCACGGCAGTGTCCGTGCTCGTGTCCACGTCCGGCCCGCCGCCAGTGCTGCAAGCCGCCGCCGCCAGAGTAACAGCGA
>CAZGVR010000015.1:0-2904 GCA_964528945.1 uncultured Myxococcales bacterium | reverse complement strand
TCACCGATCCGGAGGCCGAAGACATTGCGGCGTATCTTCTCACCCTCCGCGATGTCTCCATGGAACGAATCAGTGCCGGATTCCTGCAACTGTCTTCGTCTGGGGCGTACAGTACGCACAGGTTCCGACCTTGGTCTCTTGCCAGGTCGCCACGAAGTTGTCGGAGTTGGTGAAGCTGCCGGAGAGCGTCACGCTCATGCATCCGGAGATCCCCGTGACCGAGAAGTCGGGGCTCCCGGGCAGGGCTCCGGACAGCGTGAAGGGCGACGCCTGCACGGTGAGCGTGGAGCCCCCGGAGGAGAAGGTCATCTGGGAGATGTGGTAGTTGAGCGCGATGCACTCCTGGGCGACCTCGGGCACGGTGTCGAAGATCCCGCTGTAGTGGACCGACGGGTCGAACGGCTCGCCCGTGATGTCCGCGGGCGCGTCAGCCTCGCAGTCCGGGCCGGGATCGTGGTGGCAGGTGTCCAGATCCTCGTCGCACCAGTCCGAGGTGCAGGAGTTGCCGTCGTTGCAGTCGCGCGGGCTGGTGTCCGGGACGCAGGTCGTGCCGTAGCAGTGCTCCACGCCGTTGCACCACTGCCCGTCGTCGCAGTCCGGATCGCCCGTGCACCCGGAGATGCAGCCCGTGAGCGCGCAGTGCTCGCCCGGCCCGCACAGGTCGTCGTCCGGCGTGTGCGAGCACGTGCCCGCGACCGTGCACAGGTCGTTCGTGCAGGCCACGCCGTCGTCGCACATGGCGTGGCTCGTGCAGGCCGTGGGCCCGTCGTCTGTGGGGAAGTCCGTCGCGGTGTCGACGCTGTCGACCGTGTCCAGCCCGTCGGTCGACGTGTCCAGCGGGATGTCCGGACCGCCGCCCGCGCCGCACCCGCCTGCGCCTCGCGCGATCGCGAGCAGCAGGATCACGGCCGGCACCAGCCTCGGGCAAGCCCTCGAATTGCGGGTGGAAAGCATCCCTCGAAAATACCATCGAACCGGCTGTCGCGCAACGCGGCCGGGAACTTCAAGAAGCCCTCTCTCGCCTGCTGTCTCTCGGTCTACTCGCCAGCACGATCCCGGACAGGCCACGGAGCAAGCGCCAGACGTACCGTCTGACCGCCAAGGGCACCGCGTGGCTGGCCGGCGAACACCGATAGGGAACCTGAAGTCTCGTGCGCGCATGGTCTACCATGGAAATCGTGAGCCGCATCAGCTATCGCTCCTACAGGACGGCGACTGCCATCTGCGATCTTGCGAATCCGGGCGATCCGATTTCGGCGGTCGAGAGCTCGAGCCTGATGGGCGAGCACCATGTCATCGATTCGAGGAGGACGCACAGCCACGACCCGGATTGTATGCTCGAATGCGCAGAGGCAAGCGTCTTCGGGCAGTGCGATCGTGCCTGTTCACCGGAAACGTGGGGGGACGGCTACTTCCTCTACGTCAGCGGTCTCACGATTCCGAGGTGGATCTGCACAATCGATTTCGAGGACGGTAGGATCACCGGGAAGCGACTCGAGTACTGGGAGGACTGATCGCGTTCATCTGCTGCCGGCTCCTGCTTGCTCGCACTTCGCCTCGACCACGACCTCCGACATCATCACGCTGGCCTGGCACTCCCTCTGGCAAGCATTCACTTCCTCGAAGAGTGCGGGCGTGTACTTGAAATCGCAGGAGTCCTCGCTGGCCCCGCTGGCCATCGCCGGATCCCTGCACTTGGACTTCACCGACTCATCGGCTTCTAGGCAGTACTGCCTGCACGCCAGCCTGGTCGCCGAGAGCAGCGCCTGTTGAGCCTTGATCGATCCCTGCCAGGTCCGGCCGCGGTATTCCAGCTCCACTGAGCACTTCCGCACCGTATCCGGGGCACGACACACTATCGTCACCGGAATCTCCATCTCGTTCACGCTCTCTACGCATCCTGAGATGCAGGCATCCAGCATCGGCTTCAAACGCTCATCAATCAACTGCAACCTGCCTGCTCGAGGGTTCGGCTCTTTTTCCGTCTCCACCAGTTCCTCGTATGCGCTACACAAGGTTGGGTCCTCGTATGCGCACATGAGGTAGCACGACCCCCGGATTGCAAATGCCTTCGACTTGGCCTCTGTCCTGGCGAATCCAGACGAGTAGTGTCTGTATCCATCGCCCTCGATGATCGACTCGCACGAGGCAAAGGGCTGCGCGCTCTTCGTCGGCGGGCAACCGTTCGAGCATCCGGCCATCACCAGGAGCACGGAGAACATCCGGATTTGCGCGTTCATCCCCCCCTCACCTACACGCGGCCACCGCACGTCTGGCATCAGGGAGCGTGGTCGTCGACGGCACTCGCCGGACCTCGGCGGACGCGAGCACATCGGCGGCCTCGTCGCACCTTCCCGATCGCGCGAGCCCGGAGGCGAGGCGCGCTGCACCATCCGGGTCCTCGAAATCCGTCACGCATGCTGCGGAGTGTAGGACGACCGCACCCTCTGGATCCCCTGACTCGCTGCGATCCAGCGCAAGGGCGATGAGCTCGTCGCCCCCCCCGAGCCCCGAGGCGAGCGCCACGAGCGCTCCAGCGTTGCGTGCATGTACGACGGTTCGGGCCATGCGCACTCCCGCGTGACGTCCATCCGTGACGCCGAACAGCACGAGCGCGGAAGCCGCCACCACCAGCAGAATGGCCGCGAGTGCAGGGAGTATCCGGGGCGGCCTGGGCCTTTCACCGGCCGGCAAGGCCCCGCTGGCCGCGAGTCGATCCCAGAGGTGGCCGTGCACGCCGCCCGATCCCCAGCCGACCATCGGAACGAGATTGCTGCGGTGCATCTTGACCAGGGCACGAGCGAAGGCGGCGGATCCGTGCGAGCCCTCGCGCGCGGCCCGGTCCGCGTCGCGCTAGTGTCCGCGTCCAAGGCGCGCCATCGCGAGGATGGCCGCCAGCGTGAC
>CAZGVR010000014.1:14566-15513 GCA_964528945.1 uncultured Myxococcales bacterium | reverse complement strand
GGACCCCGGCCGGGTAGAGCGCCTGGCACCTGGTCTCGACGTCCAGGAGCAGGCCGTCGTCGCCGCCCTGGACCGTGAGCTCCTCGTCCGAGAGGAACTGGGTCCAGTCGAGCGTGAACTGCAGCGCGTCGTAGGCGTCGAGGACGATGTCGCTCATGCCCAGGCTGGCGTCGGTCCAGCACGCCTCGGAGAGCGCGCTGTCCATGGCCTCGGTCGCCCTGTCCACGAACTCGTTTGCGTAGTCGTTCTCGAACACGACCCTGTCCTCGTACTCCTGGTTCAGGCCCGCGAGCACGCAGAGCCTGTAGCCCACGTCGTCCGTTGTCAGCTTCTCCATGAGCTCGGCCTCGTCGAACTGGCAGGCCGGGTTCTCAGGGCTCATGAAGCAGTTGTACGGCGTGATCTCGGGGTGCGCGGAAAGCTGGTCGAGGACGTCCTCGGCGGCCACGAGCTCGCCGAACATGTCGTTGCCGCACAGTTCCAGGATCTTCTCGCCGTAGTTCCGCCTCATCTGGGCTTCCCGGTCGTCCACGTCCGTGGAGGCGAGCGCGTGCTGGAGCTGCCTCTCGAGGAGCGCCTCCCACACCACCTGCGCGTTCGCCTTGGAGTCGAGCGCCTGCTGCACGGCAATCGTTGCCCAGCCCGGATCCGTGGCCCCGCCGCCCTCGGCCAGCAGGTAGTCGGACACGGCCTTGAACCTGTCGATGGAGTCCGGGACGTCCACGGAGCCGTGGTACAGGGGCACGTCGGCCTCGTCGATGCCGAGCGCGTTCTCGCCCGCGTCGTGGCCGCGCCACTGCTCCTCCAGCCGGTCGAGCGCGGCGTCCAGGTTCTTCGCGGATTCCTGCCAGAGCGGCTCCCACGCGGGCGCCCCGCCCGCCGCCGCGCGCTCGTGCAGCCGCCGCGCGATCGGCCGCGCCCCGGCCACCCCGCGCATGGCGCGGTTC
>CAZGVR010000014.1:9164-14556 GCA_964528945.1 uncultured Myxococcales bacterium | reverse complement strand
GCGGGGGCGGGGGGGGGGGCGGCGGCGCGGGCGGCGGGGGCGGCGCCGGCGGCGCCGGCGGCGGCGCGGGCGGCGGGGCCTGTTGCGCCGTGGGACGGGCCCGCTCGGGCAGCGCGGTCGCGGCCTCCACCTGTGCGCGCAGGGTCTCGAGCATCACCACCGGGACCCCGACGCCCTGGGAGTAGTCGAGGCTCGCGAGCGTCTCGCCCGTGCGGTAGTCGGGCGCGGCCAGGATGGACCCCGGCATGTGCATCAGCCTTCCGATCACGCGCGGATGCAGCACGACGTTCCATCCGTCCAGCGAGGCGGCGAGGGCCGCGACGAGATCGGGCGGCTCGGCCACGAACTGCATGTCGTTGGCCTGGCTGGACTCGCGGGCGATGAAGGTGTGGAGCTGCAGCCACTGCTGCACGAGCCTGTGGGACATGCGCAGCGCGGGCTCTGAGTTGGGCTCCCAGTACGTCCCCGAGGGCCAGTCGTACCTGACCATCTGCGACAGTCCCAGGGACATTGCCCTGAGCATCAGCGGGGCGTCCAGGCACAGCGGCGGCTCGTCCGCGGGCCGGTCGTAGCCGCTGAGGCAGTTCACGTCGTCCGCGCCGCAGCCTCCCGCGGGAGGTGTCTCGACGACCTTCTGCAGGTCCGTGCCGCACTCGTCGAGCAGGCTCGAGGCCGTGGCCGTCGAGTTGAGGGAGAAGAACGGGAAGGCCGGGATCCGGCCAGTCGAGGTTCCCAGGTCGCAGGCATAGTCCCTGAGCGCGGTCGCTGCCACGTCGCCGAACGGGGACGATACCGGCGCGGTCTCCGACCCGATCTCGCGCTCGTAGCAGAGGAGGAGCTGCATGCGCTCGGTCCAGCTGGGGAGCCCGCCTCCGCTGGGGTCTATGGTGGCTCCGGCGAGCTGCCCGCTCCAAGGGATGTCGTCGAGGTAGCGATCCTGGTCGGGCGCGAAGGTCGGCACCGGCTCGACCACGACGTAGTTGCCCGGGACATCGCCCGGCTCGATGTCGCCGGTGCGCGCCAGCGAGAGGCTCCACGCGATCCTGATGCGCTCGTCCACGCTCTCTGCCGGCGAGAGCCCGAGGCCCAGGCCGCCGACCGTCATGTCGAGCGAGCCCTTGACGATGCCCGTGTCGGTCTGGAGGAGCCGGCCGGAGCCCGTCACCGTGACCTCTCCGGCAGTGGTGTCCGTGGGCTCCGCCGCCGGAGCGACGTACGCTAGCAACGCACCGTCGGCCCCGGTCCCGTCCAGCGCGTCGAATGCTCCGTCCGCGGCCATGTCGAACACCCAGACCTCGGGCAGGGCGCCGCGATCGCTCCGCAGCACGAGCGTCCCGTCGTCGAAGCGGAGGGCCTCGACAGGGACCTGGACCATGGGCGCCGTGGTCTCCACCAGGACCGGGCTGCCCGGGACCTCGTCCTCGAGCAGCGCTGACGCGGAGACGGTCCACGCCTCGCCCTTGTACCTGCCTGGCAGCATGGAGCCTCTCGAGGGGACGTCGAACTGGTTCAAGCTCACAGAGCGCACCTGTCCTGCGTAGAAGACGTCGAGCCGCCACGACGTGGTGTCGAGATCCGTCTCGTCCATCCTGAGCCCGACCGTGACCCCTTCCTCCCCCAGCGGGACCGACGCCACCAGGCACTCGTCCGCGAAGCCCGACCCGCAGTCCACCTGCAGCCCGTGGCTGGCCTGGAGCCGCAGGTCGTCGAGCGCGCGTACTCTCGCGGTCAGCTTCGCCGACCTGTCGCCCTCGCGTACGTACACCGGTATGTGCGACGGGAACACCTCGAGCACGCCGTCCGTGCCAGCCCTCGCCTGCTCCACCACTCCGAGGTCGTCGAGATCCCGGCACCGCCCGAACGAGTCGCACCACCCGCCGGCGCAGTCCCCGTCCGCCATGCAGTCGTGCTCGCACAGGCCGAGGTCGCAGTGCGCCCCGCACGGGCACTGGTCGTCGCGCCGGCAGTCCTGCCGCAGCGCGAGCAGCGACGGATCGCGGACGCAGACGCCGGAGGCCTCGGCCTCTTCGTCTGCGTCGCCTCCGTCGCCGTCAGCCTCGATGCCCGTATCGGGCGGCGCGTCGCCGTCCATGTCCGCGTCATCGTTCCCGCCGCCCTTTCCGTCGCAGCCGCATGCCAGGACCATCACGACCATCGCCAGGAACCGGGTTCTCGGATTGGACATGATTCTTGCTCCTTGAAGGATTACGACTACTTAAACGATACTGAATGAGCACGCAATCCAAATCGGCACTAACATGCAATAACTGCTAACACCCTTGAACCGTTGTCCCTGGATGCAGGCCCTAGTCGCGTGGGACCATCCTGTAGAAGCCCAGCTTCACCTCCGGGTTCGTGACCACGAGGTACGAGTCCGGCCTGCTCGGGAAGGTCTCCTCTGCGAGAGGGATCAGGTCGTACTTCTCGCCCACCTCGCTGCACTCCTGCCTGATACCGCCCGGCAGGGGTGATTGCGATTCGTCGTACGTGAACGACTGGCACGAGAGCCCCATGTAGAAGACGTTGCAGCCGCCGTCCCGATCCCGCTCCCCGTCCGCGAGGAACTCGCTCAATGTCGTGCTCCGCTGCCACCACCAGGGGAACTCCGAGCAAACGACCCTGCCTGCCATGTAGCGATCTGCCGTGACCACCAGGCACCCCTCGGGGATCGCGGATCCCGGCCCTGGCCTGGCCGTCCTCGCGAGGAACCTGTACTCCATCTGCGGGTTCAGGAGCGAGGCCGCCATGGGAGCGCGAGCGAGCGACGATACCGCGATCAGCGCGCCTGCCATCGCGAGGGCCGGAAACCGCCTGGAAGGCCCGAGCCGCGACGCGATCCACGCGGCCCCGGCCCCGGCCGCCAGGCTCAGGAAGGGCAGGAGCGGGGTCTGCAGCCGCATCCTCGTTGCGAACCCGCAGTCCACGCCGACCACGAGCCATGCGAGCGCCATGAATCCTCCCGCGAGCGGGATCAGCGCGCGCGGCCTGCGGAGCGCTAGCCCGATCAGGCCCGCGATCGCGAGCGGCCACAGGATCTCCGGGATCCACGCCGGCGAGAGGATCAGGTTGTTGGAGGAGAGGAAGGATCCAGCGAACTCCACGGGGCCCAGCCTCACGTACCCCGGCAGCCCGTTTTCCGAGGCGTCCCTCAGCCTGAACAGGATCCACGGGAGCGAGATCCCGCAAAACGCGGTCAGCGAGATCCACGGGGTGGACCTCCCCAGCCTGCCGAGCCAGCCCCGAAGGAGCGTCGCGCAAAGTGCGATCGTCGAGCACCACAGGGACATCTCGGGCCTCACCTGCACGGCCCAGGCGAGCAGGCACGCCGCGAGCGCGAACCGGATCGCGCACCCGGTCCGCATGGCCGCGAGGAACGCCCACGTGGCCGCGAGCGCGGTCGCGGTCGCCAGCGGGAACATGCACTCGCTCCCGCCCAGCCGCAGGGCCGGCGGGATGCACGCCTGCGCGAGCGCCGCGATCCAGCCCGCCTCCCTCGAGTCGAGGAGCAGCCGGCCGATCGGCTGCAGCATCACGGCCGCCAGCGCGCCCACGAGCGCGTTCACCGCGAACACTGCCTCGGGCTCCCTGCCCGCTACCAGGGTCACGAGGTGGAAGAACGCGTAGTAGCCCGACCCGTGGAAGAAGTACCCGTCGAGCCGGAAGGCCCCGCCCAGGTACTCGTACCCGTGGGCGTTCTCGTGAATGACCGCGTGCGGCGAGAAAACGAGGCGAAGCGAAATGCCCAGGACGAGGATCGCGGCCGCGCCCGCCCAGGACGGCCCGGGCAAGAGGTCCCGCCGCTCGCGCCAGGCCAAGAGGGCCGCGAGCGCGCCTACCGCCGCGAAGTCGGCCCACAGGAACAGGACCTGCAGTCGCTGCAGGGGATCGCTCAACCCGTGTGCCCCTTCACGTCGCTCCGCCGCGCCGCGTTGCCGGGCGCAGGCGCACGGCAACGCTCCCAAGGACTTCTGCCTCACAATGGCCGCGCCGGTCAAGTGCCGCCCCTGGTGCCGCCTCGAGTCCGGGCGCGCCCGTGGCGGGCGGCGGGGTCATGGAGCGGGCGCCGGGACGGCGTTGCAACCGCGATCGCCTCGTGATACATGAACGGTTGCTGCGCGAGCCGTCGTTCCATTCCGGGTGCTGTGCGGCGGAGGACGGGAATCGATGGGCCAGAGCGCGACGGGCAAGCCGCGCAAGGAGAAGGGCGGAACGCCTCGAGACGTGCCCGCCGGGAGCGGCAGCGACGAGAAGCCCGAGATCTCCCGCTCCTTCCTGACGCTGTGCGTGGCCACCCTCGGCGTGGTCTACGGCGACATAGGCACGAGCCCGCTGTACACGATCTCCGAGATCTTCTTCGGCCAGGGCGGCACTGCCCCGACCTCCGCGAACGCCGTCGGCGCCACCAGCCTGGTGACGTGGCTACTGATACTGTCGGTCACGCTCAAGTACGTGGTCTTCGTGCTGAGGGCCGACAACCACGGCCACGGAGGGACCTTCGCGCTGCTGGCGCTGGTCCGCAAGGGCGGCGGGCGCATGGTGGCGGTGCTGACCCCGGCGCTGATCCTGGCGACCGGGCTGCTCTACGGCGAGGGGATCATCACCCCCGCGATCTCGGTGCTCAGCGCGGTGGAGGGGCTCAGGGTCGCGACGGGCGCGCTCGAGCCCTTCGTGGTGCCCATCACGGTGGTCGTGCTGTGCGGTCTGTTCGCGATCCAGCGCTGGGGCACGGCCCGCGTGGGGAGGCTGTTCGGTCCTGTGATGCTCGCGTGGTTCGTCACCATCGGGGCCCTCGGTCTCGTGCACGTCGTCCGCCACCCCGGGATCCTGGCGGCGCTGAACCCGTACGAGGCCGGGCGCTTCCTCGCCTCGAACGGCCTCCCCCGATCGGTCGGCGTGCTGGGCTCGGTGCTGCTCGCCGTGACCGGATGCGAGGCCCTGTACGCGGACCTGGGGCACTTCGGCAAGCGGCCGATCCGCGCCACCTGGACCAGCCTGGTGTTCCCGGCCCTCGTGCTGAACTACCTGGGCCAGGGTGCCCACGTGTACTCGGGCGGGGCCGTGCCCGGCGGGCACGCGTTCTACGCGCTGGTGCCGGCCTGGGGCATGTACCCAATGGTGGCGCTGTCGACCGCGGCCACCATCGTGGCGTCGCAGGCGCTCATCTCCGGGGCGTACAGCCTGACCCAGCAGGGGATCGCCATGGGGCTCTTCCCGCGCCTCCGCATAGTCCACACGAGCGGGGTGCACGAGGGCCAGATCTACGTCCCCATGATCAACAGCATGCTGTGGATCGCCTGCATCGTCCTGGTGCTCTGGTTCCAGGCCAGCACGCGGCTGGCCGCGGCCTACGGCTTCGCCGTGCACGCGCGCCCCGTGGACGAGCTCACGGCGA
>CAZGVR010000014.1:7379-9133 GCA_964528945.1 uncultured Myxococcales bacterium | reverse complement strand
GCTTCGCCGTCTCCGGGGTGATGCTCGTGACCTCGCTCTCCATGATCGCCATCTCCAGGCGGCTCTGGGGCTGGGGCGCGTGGCGGGCTGTCGGGCTGTTCGGCGGCTTCGCCGCGATCGAGGCCGCTTTCTTCGCCTCGGCGAGCATCAAGGTGCTCCACGGCGGCTGGGTGCCGCTCGTGGTGGGCACGATCCTCTTCACGGTGATGACCACCTGGCTGTGGGGCAGGGCCCGCCTCGCGAAGAGCTACGCGGACATCTCCCCCTCGTGCGAGACGATCGAGGAGCTGGTGGCGATCAAGCGCGACCCGAAGTCGATACTCCTCCCCCGCTCCATCGTGGTCATGTCGTCCCGCCCGGTCGGCTCCGAGCACGACCGCATCCCTCCGGTGCTGCACCTGTTCGGCAAGCGGCTCGGGGCCTGGCCCAAGCACGTCGTCTTCCTGACGGTCATGCAGGAGCCGGTACCTGTCATACCGGTCCGCAGCCGCGAGCGGTACAAGGTGGCCTGCTTCATGGACGACGCCACGCGAGGCACGGTGTGGAGCGTCCAGGCTCACTACGGCTACATGGAGTCGCCCGACGTGCGCAAGGAGCTCAAGGCGGCCAAGGAGCGGGAGAAGATCAAGGTCCCGGGCGATCCGCGCCTGTGGCTGGTCCTGGTGGGCCAGGAGAACGTGATCGACTCGACCCGCGACCTGCTGACCCGCATGCGGCTCTCACTGTTCCGCCTGCTGCTGCGCAACTCGGTGCCGGCCCACCTGTACCTGGGCCTGGGCGCCGACACGCTGGTCAGCACCGAGACCGTTCACATCACCGAGGGCGAGCTCGAGCGCCGCGGCGCCGACGACTAGATGTCATCGGAGCGATATGGACTGGATGCCTGCAATCAGGCCGGGTTTGTCAGGTCCATTCCCCATCGGCCGGCAGACATGGAAGCACCTCACTGCGCCGGGAAGAAGGCATAGCTCACCCACACCAGGATCCCGAGCAGCACCGCGCCGACGATCACGCTGCCCAGGACCAGCTTCCTCTCGATCGGGAGGATGGGATCCTTCTCCATCTTCCCGATCTCGTCTGCCAGCCTGGGCTTCTCCGGGTGCTCCATCGGCGACCTCTCAGCTTCCAACCAGGGGAGGCGTGACCCCGTGGAAGAAGATCCACGAGATCAGGAGCCCGACCCAGATGATGAACCCGAACAGGCACACGGCATACACGGCCGCCAGTCGTCCGATACCCTCCTCCCACAGCCTCCGGAAGTCGGACACGACGCCGATCGAGAAGAAGGTCATGGCGAAGAAGAACTGCCGGAACACGTTCGCCTCGCGAGAGGCCTCCTTTGCCGCGGACACGATGCCCGGGAAGGCCGCGCACATCGCGAGCGTGAGGGTGAAGGTCCCGACGTAGCCGAGCACGAACTTGGGGAACCGATCCCATATCTCGGAAACGCGCACCTTCTCGCCCGGCTTCCGATCGATCACCGTGCACCACAGGATCGCGAGGATGAAGGCCCACACGCCGATGAAGATGTCGATGAAGATCTTCACGGTCGTGGTGGTCATCAGGATCCAGCCTTCCTTCCAGTCCACCCCCATCTCGGCCATCGCCTTTGCCCTGATGAGCGAGTCGGTGATGGCGCCCGAGGCGACCGCGGCCCCGTCGGTCTTCACCGCGAGCCCCATCCAAGCTCCGGCCACCATGGGCACCCGGTACAGGAAGATCTTGGCCGCGAAGGGGAGTGCCACGAGCTCGAC
>CAZGVR010000014.1:0-7369 GCA_964528945.1 uncultured Myxococcales bacterium | reverse complement strand
GAGGCAGCTCTTGCAGCCGGAGCAGAGATCCGCCACGACGAACGCGGCGATCGCGTAATCGTTGGGATGGTGCTCATAGGTAACGCGCGCCACAGGCAGACCCCAGACGTCGCGAACGGTCGGGTCGAGATCGACCATGATCGTGACCACCGGCCTCGCGCGTATCGCTCCTCCGGTCGCGATGGCGGCCGACACGCCGCAGATGGAAATGCCGGAAGCGAGCGGGGCCGCCCACTCCCTGCTGAACCCGAAGTACCTGCGGGACACCCAGTACACCACCGCCCAGTAGATCAGGTAGGCCTCGATGATCGCGCAGAGCCCGCGGAAGATCACGGCGCTCGCGAGAGTCATCGCCTCGATCGCCTTCACGCCGAGCGCGGCACCCATGATCACGATGGCCGTCTTTATGAACAGCTCCGGTCGCGTCGCCTCCCTGATCCCGGCGGACAGGGATGGGAAGAAGTTGCCGACCACCAGGCCTGCGACGAGGGCCAGGAGGAATCCGGCCTCGCCGGTGAGGTTGAGCGACCACCCTATGCCGAGCTTGGCGAGCTTGTCGGGCGTCGCCGCTATGTAGGCGTAGTGGCCGAGCGCCATGCACGCGAAGCTGGCCGCGAAGATGAAGGCGAACCCGACGGCGAACTTCTTGACGTTCGCGCCGAGCCCTCGCGCGGCAAGGCACATGATCGCACCCATGAACCCGAAGGTGAGGAGCAGGGAGACCAGCGCCCCGATGTCCCCGTACCTCGACGAGACAGGCGCGAGGATTCCGGACGCGGTGGTCCAGACGTCCATCTTCGAGGCCCAGCCCAGCATGTCGAAGCCGGCCAGCACGGACATGGACAGGCCGAAGACCAGCAGGCCCACCCACAGGGACATCCAGTCCTCGCTCCTCAGCAGCGACTTTTCGTTTCCCATTCGATGGTTCCTGGTCGATCTAATATACGCCCCGAATCTGATGGTCAAGCCGCCGGGACCTCAGTTGCGAACGGCACCAGGGTTGCCGATGCTCGTCCCTGGTAGCTTGCGGTCACGGGGGGGAGTTGCTATTCTCCTGGCATCAAAGAAGGGGGCTTGGCCATGGGGATTGAACGTATTCGTAGACACTGGATCTTCCCGGAACGGAACCTGGTCTACGTCCGCTTCAAGGGAAAGGTCAGGCGCGAGGACACTTTCGAGTTCGCGCAGGAACTCGCCGCCGATCCCTTGTACAGGCCAGGGCTCGACGAGCTCATAGACGCCAGGAACTGCGTGTTCGAGGGCGGGTTCAGCGATGCCCTCGAGTACAGGAACGTGCTGCGCGACATCCGCCCGTCCACGGGCAAGGGTCGCTGGGCGTGCGTGGTGTCCGGCGACCTGATGTACGGCCTGTCCAGGATGTTCGGCACGCTCGCAGGCGCCCTCGGAGTCGAGATGCGTCCCTTCAGGAACATCGCCGACGCCCTCGCGTGGCTGGGTATGGAGGACTTCGATCTGCCCGAGGAGCAGAAGGCAGCCTCCTAGCAGGGTATCTCCTGCATCGCGAGCGGCCCTTGCCCCGACCCGGCACGGAATGGCACATGCCCGCGCCCGTGCACGGGACGACTCCCACGAAATCGGGGACTTCCGTTGCGAGCGGCCCTGGCACCGGTATTGCTCCGGAAGGAGCGCACCCGCGGCGCTTCGGCGGGCCAGGAAGAAAGAGGCCGGCGATGGCGAGACCAGTCAAGGCGAAGGATCGGTCCGGGCAGGCGTACCCCACTCTCGAGCAGTTCGCGTGCGAGCGCCGCGAGTTCCTGCAAAGGCTGGCGCTCGGCGCCATCTCTATCGGCGTGGGCGGCAGGCTGCTCTCCGCCTGTACCTCGACGACGGAGCTGAGCGGGATCGTTCCCGAGCCCGATCTCTTCGCGATCCGGCTGCCTGCCGAGGGATTCGCCAGCGCATACCTGGGCCGCGGGTCCGAGTACCTGAGGTTCGCGGTGAGGCTCACGACCGAGAACGAGGCGCTCGCCTCCTACTACAGGGCGGCAGAGGCCGAGGGCACCGGGGTCGCCTCTGGCGCCATCGCACCCTTCTCTTGCTCCGAGGTCGCGGATCCTGCGATGCAGGCGACGATCCAGGCCTCCCTGATCCAGGCCCTGGACGCAAACTACGACGCGAGCGTGGACGACCCCGGCCCTCGCATCCGCACGCTCTCCCTCGAGGTCGAGTCGTGCGAGTACATCGGCGGCCCGGACGGCGGCGTGGATATGCCGGAATATCCATGAGATGAAGCTCGCGCTAGCCCTGGATCACGACTGCAACCTCGAGTGCAGCTACTGCTACGGCGGCGCCAAGTCCAGGCGCCCCATGGATCTCGACGTCATGGCGCGGGCGCTCGATCTGGCGTTCGCCCACCCTTCGGACGTGGTCCGCGTGTCCCCGTTCGGCGGCGAACCGCTCCTCGCGCCAGGGCTCGTGTCCGCGCTCGCCATCGAGACCGGTCGGCGCGCTGCCTCGACCGGCAAGACGGCGCGCCTGACCATCACGACGAACGGCACCCTGCTCTCGGGCAGGAGGCTGGACATCCTTGCCGAGAACGGCTTCGAGGTCACGGTCAGCCTCGACGGCGATGAGGAGGCGCACGACTGCGCGCGCGCGTTCCCGGACGGGACCGGATCGTGGGCCGCGGTCGTGAGGGGCATCGAGGCCGCCGCAGCGAGGCTGGGCCCTGCACGCAGGATAAAGACGTCCTCGGTCGTGCACCCTGGGAACGTGGACCGCCTCGGCGAGTCCTTCGACATGGTGTCTTCCCTGGGCGTTACCCGGTCGAGCTTCGCAATGGACTTCGGGGCAGCCTGGGACCCGGCTTCCCTGGACAGGCTCGACATGGCCGTGGAGGAGATGGCCTCGAGGGTCGCCCGCAGGTACAGGGCCGGCCACGACTTCGTGGTGTCCCCGATCCACGACAAGATCGTGAGCGGGCTCAAGGGCGGCTTCGGTCCGGGCGACACGTGCGACTTCGGCTGCTCCGAGCTGGCCGTGGCGCCCTCGGGCCGCATCTACCCCTGCGACCGCCTGATCGGTGAGGACGGCCCTGCACAGGCCGGCGTGTGCATCGGCCACGTGGCCACGGGCGTGGATCGCGCGCTCGCGCTCGCTGCAAGGGGCGGGAAGGACATCCCCAGGCCCGACTGCGGGGGCTGCGCCAGCCTGGGCCGCTGCATGTGGTGGTGCGGCTGCGCGAACCGCGCGCTCACGGGCCGCGTGGACGGACCGAGCGACGTGCTGTGCCGCATGGAGCAGGCCTGGGTGCGGGCCGCGGACAAGGTGGCGTCCGCGCTCTACGCGGACCGCGTACCCTCGTTCATGGCGCGGTACTACGAGGCGGCCGCGGCCGCCGGGCGCTGATCGGGCCCGGCCTCAGCCGTTCCAGTCCTCGAAAGTGCCCGTGAAGTCCCAGAAGTCGATGCAGTAGGACAGGGTCCGGCCCGACCGATGGTGCCGCAATGTGCTGGATACCGCCTCCCGGCAATGGCCCACTTCGTGCCGCACGATTCGCACGTCAAATGATTCCAATGGCTTGAACGCGGGCACGCGCCTTGCATCGAACGGGTCTTCGCGGGCGGGCGATCCCCCGCTCCGTGGGAGGGGATCATGGAATCTTCGCGCATGAAGCTCCGTCTCCTGGCTTCCGCAGCGGCCGCGTCGATCTGCGCTGTCTCGTCCGGCTGCACCTCCGACCCGGTCGACTGGTTCTGGGATCCCACGTCGGACTGGTGTCCATCGAGCGACTGGGCCGCCGCCGGGGACAGGGACGCCTCTGCCGAGGGCGGGCCTGGCGACGGGACCGGCTACGGCGGCTACGACGCGGTCGCGGACTCGGCCTACGACCCGGGCCCGGGCTACCCCGACGCGACGCACGACACGGCCGCGGACGCGGCGTACGATCCCCTGCCCCCCGATACCGCGATGGACCCCTGGCCTCCGCTGGAGGATCCTTCCCCGGACCCCGACGCCGACGAGGAGGAGGACGTCGGCGACGAGGAGGACGCCATGGAGGGGGACGAGGGAACCGGCATCGACGGCGCCGAGCCGCCGCCGCCGCCGCCCATGGATCCAGTGGACCCCACGCCCGCGCCCTACGTGCTCTACCTCTCGGCGGACGACTCCAACTCGCAGGCATCCCCGATCATCGCCCGCAAGCTCATGGCCACGAGCCGCCTCGTGCCATGGTCTCTCGTCCGCGTGTACGAGTTCCTCAACTACTACGACATCGGTTACGCGCCCGCCGATCCCGGCGAGGTACGCGTGGTGACCCAGTTGCGCGCGGTCGACTTCCTGGCCGGCATCTACGCGCTGCAGGTGGGCGTGCAGGCGCCGGCGGTCCGGGCCGCGGACAGGCGGGCCGTGAACCTCACGCTCGTCTGCGACACCTCGGGGTCCATGACCGGCGAGCCCATGGCCCTCGAGCAGGAGGTGCTGCGCGCCATCGCGTCCTCGCTCCTCCCGGGCGACGTGGTATCCATGCTGGAGTGGGACGACTTCCAGTCCGTGCACCTGTCGGGCCACCGCGTGTCCGGTCCGGGCGATCCGGTGCTGCTCTCCGAGATCGACTCGCTCGCCGCGGGCGGCAGCACGAACCTCGAGGCCGGGCTCTCCATGGGCTACGACCTGGCGACCGACAACTACTCGGCCGGGATGATGAACCGCGTGATCCTGGTGAGCGACGGCCAGGCCAACGTGGGGGTCGTGTCAGAGGACCTGATCGCACGCCATGCGGACCGCGAGGAGGGGGAGGGCATCTATCTCGTGGGCGTGGGCACGGGCGCCGGGTACAACGACACGCTCATGGACGCGGTCACGGACGCGGGCCGCGGCGCGTACATCTTCGTGGACACCCCGGCCGAGGCGTGGAAGATGTTCGGCGAGAGCTTCGTCAAGTCGATCGAGATCTCGGCCTGGGAGGTGCGGGTCGCGCTCACCCTGCCGGGGGTGTTCCGCATCGAGGAGTTCCACGGCGAGGAGTACTCGGCCATCCCGGAGGAGGTCAGGCCGCAGCACCTCGCCCCGAACGACGCGATGGTGTTCCACCAGCTGCTGGCGGCCTCCGACCCGGACGCGGTGCAGGGGTCGGACGAGATCTCGGCCGTGGTCGAGTGGCGCGACCATCCCTCGGGGACGGTCCGCTCGACCGGCGCGAGCGACACGCTTGAGACCCTCGTCAAGACCCCATGCCCGGAGATGAGGAAGGCCGATGCGATAGTGGTCTTCGCGCAGGCGCTCATGCGCATCTCGTACGCCTTCGAGACCGGGGACCGGGCCGGCGCCCGCGAAACGTGCGAGGATGCTCTCGCCATCGTATCGGACTCGGCCGCGGCCCTCGCCGACTCCGAGCTCGCCGACATCGCCGGCCAGCTGTCGGCCTACTGCAACGACATCCAGATCGGCATCCTGGATACCACGACCGTCTACTACTGACCCTGCGCCGGGCATTGCGCAGGGAGGGGACGCCTTTCAGCCGCAGCCGGACGCGAGGCAGGCGAGGCGCACTCGACCGTCACTCGTCGGACTCGCGGTACAGGGCCGCCTCGACCGACGGCCCTCCCTTGGCCGGGAAGCGCGTGAGCACCCGCGCCGGGCGAGAGATCGGGATCCAGTCCTCCTCCCCCATGCCGTGAAGGTTGACGGCGCCCGGCATCTTGTCGTTCCTGGTGTACGGGAAGATCTGCAGCGGCGTGCCCGGCTCGACGTACTTGCGCTTCACGAGCGCCATGCCGATCTCCCTGGCGCCTGCGAGCGTGCAGCTCGTCACCACGCCGGCGTACCGCCCCCTGCGACCGTCCACGACGACGTGCCCCGGCCGTATGAGCCGCGGGCCCTTGCCCTCCACCTGGAAGCGGACGATCTCCCGCTCGCGCCTGGTTGCCGCCTCTATCATGGCCGCGCGCCCCACGAAGAAGGGCTTGTGCAGCTTCACGAACGATCCGTACCCAGCCTCGATCGGGTTCACCCCGTGCTCCCCGGCGGGCTCGTGGCCGTGCAGGGGAAGCCCGGCCTCGTTGCGGGTCGAGTCGCGCGCCCCGAGCGCCGTGGGCACCACGCCCAGGTCCGCGCCCTTCTCCAGCAGGAGGTCCCACAGGAGCGGGGCGGCCTCGGGGTGCGTCACGAGCTCGAACCCGACCTCCTCGCCCGTGTACCCGGTGGCGGCCACGATGAGCGGCATGCCGTCCCCGAACGTGCCCTCGGCGAACTCGAACCTGGCGAGATCCTCCACCCGCCGCCTGAACTCGGCATCGGCGATCACCCTGCCCAGAAGGTCGAGCGAGCGGGGGCCCTGGAGCGCCATGTCAACGCGCATGTCGGGGCCGCAGGCCGGATCCTTGAGGTTCCTGATCCTGATCTCGCCCTGCGGCTTCACCCAGGGCCTCTCGAGGTCCAGGACGTACCTGCCGGTCGCCGCGGCCCTGAACCAGGCCTCGTCCTGCTCGGCGTTTGCCGCGTTCACGATCAGCATGAAGTCCTGCGGTCCGCGCCTGTAGATCAGGATGTCGTCGATCACCCGCCCCCGCGGGTCCAGCAGGTACGAGTACCTGGCCTGGCCGGGCCGCAGCCGCGGCACGTACGCCGAGGTCGTGATGTCCAGGAACTCCTCGGCGCCGTCGCCCCTGAAGTCGAGCACGCCCATGTGCGACACGTCGAACAGGCCGGCGCGCTCGCGCACGGCGGCGTGCTCCTCCGCGATCGAGGTGTACCAGGTCGGCATGACCCAGCCCGCGAAGGGCACGAGCCTGCTCTTCTTCGCGAGTGCCAGGTGCTTCTCGTACAGGCAGGTGCGCCGCGGCTCTCCCGCGGCTGGCTCCCACCGCCACTCCTCGGGCTTCCCGTCCCTGGGCGGCTTCTTGTACGCCAGGGCCTTCTGCCCCACGAACCACGGCTTGTCCTCGGACACCAGCCGGTCGTCGCTCACGCCGCGGCCCAGCATGTCGTAGGCGACCTGCCCCGCGGGCGTGGCGCCGGCCTCCACGAGCCCGCGCCACACATCGGCAGCCCTGGTGGCCGGCACGACGATCTCGTACCCGTCGTGCGTCCTCTTCGGCCGCCGGAGCACGATCCCCCTGCCGTCCTCCGTCTCCACGATCGCGAACTTCCCGCGATCGAGCCCGGCCGCGCCGCCCACGGCCATGCCCACGATGCCGTGGCTCCCGGGACCCTTCACCGCGATCACCGTGAGCGGCACGCTCTTGCCGTGCGGCGGGTTGCCGAGGTCGTCCACGGCCGCGGGCCCGTAGGCCTTCAGGTAGGTGTCGTCGTCCAGCATCACGTAGCCGTCGGACAGGTCCCTGAGCCACTCGGCCACGATCTCCCTGGCATCGCCCCTCGCCTTGACCCACAGCCTCTCCCTGCCCAC
>CAZGVR010000013.1:1768-16409 GCA_964528945.1 uncultured Myxococcales bacterium | reverse complement strand
TGCCCCATGACCCGATTAGAACATAAGTTAGAGCCCAGTGGCAAAAATGATGCTGATCCTTGGCATAGAGACCTCATGCGACGACACTTCGGCCGCCGTCGTCACGTCCCGGGGAGAAGTCCTTTCGTCGGTTGTGTCGAGCCAGACGTCACTGCACGAGCCGCTCGGTGGGGTCGTGCCCGAAATCGCCTCCAGGGCCCATCTGGCCAGGATCCTCCCTGTCCTCAGGGAAGCACTGGAGAAGGCAGGCTCGGGGCTCGAATCTATTGATGGGGTGGCGGTCACCCGCGGGCCCGGGCTCATAGGCGCCCTGCTGGTCGGCGTACAGACGGCAAAGGCGCTCGCATTCGCGATTGGCAAGCCAGTCGTCGGGGTCAACCACCTCGCCGGCCACATGGCAGCCCCGTTCCTCCGGGACGGGGACGGGCAGATGCCTCCGGAGCACCCCTTCGTCGCTCTCGTTGCGTCCGGCGGCCACACGTCTCTATTCGTCGTGCACGCGCCGGGCAGGATGGGCGTCCTTGGGAGGACCCGCGACGACGCCGCAGGCGAGGCGCTGGACAAGGGAGCCAAGCTGCTCGGGCTGGGGTATCCGGGCGGACCGGCGATCGAGAAGCTGGCACAGGGCCACCGGGGTCCGGTCACGGCTCACTTTGCCAGGGGACTCGGCCGGCAGGGTGTGCTGGACTTCAGCTTCTCGGGGCTGAAGACTGCGCTCGCCGCAAGGATCAGGAGCGAAGCGTCAGGGCTGGACGCGGGGACCAGGGCCTCGCTCGCCTTCGCATACCAGGAGGCCGTCGTAGATTCCCTGGTGACCAAGAGCATCCGTGCCTGCGAGGTCGCGAACTTGCGGAGCCTGGTGGTCTGCGGCGGCGTCGCCGCGAACTCGAGGCTCCGCGAGGCGATCGGCGCCGCGGCAGAGGCGTCGGGGATCGCCCTGCACGTCCCTCCGGTAAGATACTGCACTGACAACGCCGCGATGATAGCGCTAGCAGGAGCGCCGGCCCTGCTGGCCGGTCGCAACGATTGCATGGCGCTGGCCGCCACCCCGTACCTGCCGTCCCCGGAGGACTAGCCCTTGCGCAGGGCCAGGCGATCGCCCAGCAGGCGTTCCACCTCCCCGATAAGGAGCTTCACGTCGATGGGCTTCTCGATGTAGCTGTCGAGGCCGATCAGCTCAGCCGCCATCCTGTCCCGGGCCATCACGCTCGCGGTCACCGCCACGATCGGCACGTCCGACAGCCCCTCCTTGGTCCTGATCCGCTCGGCAACCTGGAAACCATCCATCCTGGGCAGCTGGAGATCGAGCAGAACGAGTGCCGGCCTTTAGGCTTCCGCGATCGCCAACGCACCGGGCCCGTCCTCGGCGTGCAGGAGATCCACGTCGTACCTCGCGAAGATCTTCTTCACCAGCACGAAGTTCATCATGTTGTCTTCGACGTACAGGATCTTGACCGGCACGACCTACCGCCCTCCTCAGGTCCGCGTCTTCTCGAGAAGGAAGATCCCGTACAGATCCCCGGTACCGAGGATCAGCCTCACCTCGACGTCGCCCCCGGACATGAGCGAGACGATCACGACCGCATCCCTTCCATCGAACGCGCCACCGGCGGGACACAGGAACAGGTAGTTCCTGAGGCGCCCCGACGGGAAGTCGAGGCCCCCGAGGGAGTCGTACCGGAGTGCGGTGACGGGGAGCAGCGGGGCCGCGTCGAAGATGCGGGCGTCGTCGTCGCCCGGCGGGACGATTGTGATGGTCCCCGGACCCTCGTCCACGAGATCGACGTCGAACGTCAGATCCATTCGTGTCCTTGGCTCGAACCCGACGAGCACGAGGCTGCCCTCGAGGGCCTCGCCGGAGTAGACCTCACCGGCGGTCGTCGTGAAGGAGCTGAGGTCGTCGCACGAGCAGGACAGGAGGGCCAGGAGCGCCGCCACGGAGGATCGGGCCAGCACGCGCGAGGCGCAAGCGGCATCCCCGAGGCGCCGAAGAACACTCTCAACGCCCTGCGCCATGGCTGAAGGATAGCAGCAAGGAATGCACGCTACAAGGCGCATGGGCATGCCGGATCCCGGAGGCCCTCAGCGCGTCATGCCCCTTTGGAATGGCGTGATCTCCTCCCATCCGCGCAGCCTCGCATAGCTCTCGAACACCCCCGGACACGCCTCGGCCCTGGCGCACTCCCGGCAGGGTTCGCCGTGGATCTGGTTCCTCCCCGGTGACAGGATCCTGACCTCGCGCCCCTCGAGCAGGTGGATCTCCTCTCGAATCCCCGTGCAATCCAGGAACCCCCTGCAGAGGCAGAGGGGAAGCCCCTCCACCAGGACCCGACCGCGACCCCAAAAGCCGTGAAGCGCCGCTTCGATCACACGGGCCATCTCGGCGTAGCCGGGCTGCAGCCGCCCGTACCGCCCGAGAGCCTCTCCCGAAGGCTCGACGACGTTCAGGACCATGGCGTCGGGCTCGAACCGGACGAGCAAGTCGAGGATCGATCGCAGCCGGGAGGCGTTGCGTCCGACCAGGACCGTGCTCGTCACCAGCCTCAGGGCGTGGGATCGCCGGATGGCCGCAAGGTTCTCGATTGCCTTCAAGGTCTGGACGAAGCTCCCCCTCGCGCGGGTGAGCGAGTCGTGCATGGACGGCGACGAGCCGTGGATCGACACCGTGACCTCGTTCAGGCCCAGATCCACGAGCCCGCTGCAGTACTGCAGGTAGCTCAGCCTCCTGCCGTTGGTGACGAGCCCTATGGACCGGTACCCTGCCCTTCTGGCAAGATCCACGGACCTGGGGAGAAGCGGATGAAGCGTTGGTTCCCCGCAGGTGAAGAGCATCTCGCCGATGTGAGCGTGGGCCTCCAGCAGGGCCATCACCTCCGCCTCGCTCGCGTCCGTCCGCAGGTCGCGGTCGTCGAGGCAGAAGATGCAGTTGTTGTTGCAGCTCCGGCTCATCTTCACGTGGAGCCTTGGGCGAGGTCTCACCGCGGCCCCCGCACGCCAAGCTCGGACGCCCCAAACAGGAGGTGGTAGGATCGCCACACGCCTTCGCAGGCCGGGGACAGCCTGCATGCGTCGCAGACCTCCACCGGCTTGACCTTGAGAGCGGCCACCTTCTTGTCCCGCCAGCTGAACCGCTGTGCATCGACCCCCGGGTCGTCAGGCGAGTGGAACACGGCCACCCATGTGTCTAGATCGACCGACTCCCCCACCGTCCGCGCGGCCAGGTCCCTGCGCGAGATCACCTCCCACGGGAAGACGCAGAGTGGGAGATCGCCGAACGTCATCCTCATCCCGAGACGACCCTCGTTCAGCGCTACGGCTCTCAGGATCTCCCCGGAGAGGGCCCCGAGCCTGGGGGTCAGCTCCGGGCCGAGGGACGGACACGAATCCGTCCTCAGCATGTTGAACCTGACGTCAGTGATGCCCAGCCCCCGGAAGAAGGCGGCGTACTCGGGCATGGAGCGGAAGGAGGCGGTGGTAAGGACCGCGTTGAGGGAGATGTTGTGGGGCAGCAGGCCTTCCGCCTGGAGACCGACTAGGTTCCGGATCGCCCTCATCTTCCGAGAGAAGTTCCCTTCGCGGCCGGTCAGCCGATCCTCGATCTGCTCGACATGCGAGTGGATCGAGATGCCGACCCTGGTGACGCCTGCGTTGACGACCGCGCGCGCGAACCCGGCATCGGAGAGCTTCAACGCATTCGTCGCGAGCGCAATCCTCGTGAACCCGGCCTCGCGGGCCGTCTCCACCAGATCGATGATCCTCGGATGGGCCGTGGGCTCGCCTCCCAGGAGTCCGATCGAGGTCGCCCCTTCCGCGCGTGCCCTCTCGATCTCCTTCCGGGCCCTGGAAACCGGCACCCATCTCCGCGATTCGCGCGGAGCCCTTGCATCGAGGCAGAAGACGCAACGGTTGTTGCAGACCTTCCCCAGGTTCAGCTCGAGATTGCGCTCCCTCTTGCCCTCCGAGGCGTCGTCCCGGTCGGGGCTTCCGGGCCGGCTCCCACTGGACCGGTTCAACCCTCTCCTCCCTCGTGATCGAGCACTATCCTGTGGAGAGACCCCCTGTCGAGCCCCTCGGTGCGCCCCGAATCGAGCACCTTGCGCGCGAGCGTGGTGAAGAACGGATCGAATCTCGCCCCGAGCCTCCTCTCGAGACGGGCGTGCTCATCCGGGGCCGAGCGGGCAAGGGACTGCTCGATCTCCACTCCAAGGCTCGCTGCCCGGAGGTCAAGCGTGCTCCAGCCCGAGGGCCCGTGCCGCAGCAGGTTGCCGAGCCACGGCTCCTGCCGCCCCATTTCGCGCTCGTAGTCAGCCAGGGTCCGTACAGCGCAGGACATGGACCACGCCCCTGGGTCCGTGGCCACCGGGGATCCAGGATCCGTGGAGAATGGGTAGTGGAGTACCTCGACCGATCCGGCATGCCTCCGCGCGATGTCCCTGGCCCACCTCCTGCTGGCGTGGAGCCCCTCGAGCCCCTCGAACGGGGAGAAGTACCCGAGGAAGAGCTGCACTCTGGTTCCGAGGCGTCCCGCCAGGCCGAGCGAGCCCTCTAGATCGGCGTTCGTGAACGGGAATCCCCTCACTCTCCGCCTGATCGACTCGTCGGCGGACTCGGCCGTGATCACGACGATGCCTCCCGGAAAGGTCGCTGCGAAGTGCTCCAGGAACCGCGCGTCCGGCAGCCCGAAGGACTCGAAGATCATGGGCAGACGCAAGTTCCGGCGGGACATCGCATCCATGAAGGCGTGCCAGTGCGGGCCGTTGGGAACCGGATCGAAGCAGGCGTGGATGCTGGTGGCACCGAGCGCCATGGCCTCGGCCACGTCGTCGGCCAGGCGCTCCGGCGCCCTGAATGCCACGCGCGTCCGTCTCGAGTGAGCTCTGTGCGCGAGCCTCCCACCGCCGCAAGAGGCGCACGCGACCGAGCATCCACGCCCGCCGCAGAGGTAGAACGTCGCCGACAGATCGGCTCCCACCGACGGGCTTCCGTCCGTGATCTCGCGCCAGGACGACGCCTCGAAATGGGCGGCCAGGTTGCGGATGGTATCGAGGCGCCCGAAATCCAGCCCATCCAGGTCCTCTGCGCCGGCCGTGTATGCGAAGCGGTTGGACCGCACGGCTCCTCTTCGACGCCAGACCAGGTTGGGAACGCCTTCCAGCGAGGGCGAGCGTTTCTCCAATCTCCTGGCCAACTCGAGCAGCGGACGCTCGCCGTCGCCCCGGATCACTCCGTCGACCTCCGGATGACGCAGGAGAAGGTCCCGTCCGAACAGGCTCGCGGTGAAGCCGCCCAGCACCACGAAGCCTCGGCACCCGGCCTCGCGACCCGCCTTGGCCATCGCTAGCGCGGAGGGGATCTGATAGAACCAGTGGGCCGAGATCCCCACGAGGCGGACTCCCTCGAGGTCCCGCTCCAGCCGCCGCACTATCCCTGCGCGTCGCTCGGCGTGCAGGTTCCACACGCAGGCCGGCTGGCCGTTGTCGCCCAGCCAAGCCGCCAGGGCCGGCAGGCCGGCCGGCATGATGGGCATGCCGTCGTGGATCAGCACGACAGGAACACCCTCAGCCGCGTATCGGGTGGATCGCCTCATCTCCGAACCTGTCCAGTGCCTCCGAGAAGACGCCGCCGCACACCTCGCGCATGACGCAACCCCTGCACCTCGCAGTCTGCCGCCGTCCCCTCCTCGGACGGCGTGCGATCACTGTCTGGAGGCGGACCGACCCGCGGGCTCCGCAACCTCTCTCCACCGTGACCCTGGGGTCCCAGTAGAGATCGTTCGACTTCATCCTCGCCTCTCCCAGAACGCACATGGGCAGGCCGAAGAACCTCACGACCATCCCGCCGGCGTCCGCCGCCCGCGCTATGCCTGCCGCCATGCCAGGCCACGCCTCGAGCGGAACCGCCAGGTCCCCGTACGCGTCCAGGGCCTTTCCCTCCGGCGCCGCGTTCGACACGACCAGGAGCGAGGCCCCCAGCCCGGACGCCAGGTCCACCACCCCATTCACGGCCTCGCGATTCAGCCTGGTCACCACCGTGTTCACGAAGAGGGCGGCCGCCGGCGCGTGCTTCCTCGCGTTCCGGGCGGTCGCGATGAGCCCTTCGAAGCTCCCGGGCCTGCCGGTGCAGGCGTCGTGGACGGCGTCCGTGCCGCCGTGGATGGAGAGGCTGAGCTCGTCGATCAGCGGCATCGCGGCTGCTGCGAGCGCCGGATCTGCCAGCCGGGCCCCGTTGGTGCCGACGTATGTCCTCATGCCCAGGGACCGTGCGAGAGCGAGCGCGTACGTGAAGGCCGGATGCACTGTAGGCTCACCGCCGGTGAGGTTCACGTGCGAGCCGCCCGCGGCGGCGTGTGAAACCAGGACGCGTCTGATCTCCAGGGCCGAGACGGGATGCTGCTCCCACCTATCCAGCCTGTGGGACTCGGAACAGAACGTGCATTCGTTCGGACACGTGTAGGAGATGTGGAACTCCATCCGGCCGGGACGGTTCCCGCGGCGGCCCGTGGCCGGATCGCCACGCGTACTGCGGGATTCCTGACCAGCGAGCCTGTCCACCATCCGGTCCATCGCACGGTCGACCTGCCGCGTGGATCGTCTGGCCGCGGCGGGCAACGATGCCAGCAGCCGGCGACGCAGGTCGGGCGGTACGGGCGGCGGCTCCTCGCCACCTCCCGCGGCCAGGTGCGGGAGCAGGCTCGATCCGATCTCGCCGGCCAGAACGAGGTTCGTGCGGTAGACGCGGCCGTCGGCATCCACCGTGACGTCGTCCCCGAACAGCGGAACCGAACCTACCCTGTCCAGGTTCCTCACGAATGCCTCGCCGCTCTCGACCCTGGGGCGGAGGAACTCCGCCACCGAGTCGAGTCCCTCGACGAGGAGCTCCACCTCGGCGGCTCCCCACTCGACGTAGTACGCCGGAAGGAAGTTGAACCGCCTCACCCCGGCGTTCCAGAGATGGAGGAAGTTGTCCAGGACGCATGGCGCCTGAGGTGGCGCGATGGTCTGCGTGACCATGAAGCCCGGGAGCGCCAGGAACTCGTCCAGGACGTGCACTGGCCTTCTTCCCGACGCCTCCATCGAGGCGGGGGTCCCGTCCAGGCTCAGGACGACCCTTGCCCAGGGCTTCCTCACCGCCTCGAACATGGATCGGTCCCAGAGCGTCCCGTTCGTGCAGACCTCGACCGTCAGATCGATCCCATGGTCCCTCAGGCTTGCCACCTCGTCGAGGACGGCCGTGACCGTGCCCCAGGCCATTGCCGGCTCCCCTCCGGTGAGCCGCACGTGCCGGGTCCCCAGTCCGGCGCGGTGTCTCACGTGGCGCCGGGCGACGTCTGGGTCCAGCGTCCGCTCGTCCTTCGGAACCGGGCAGTAGACGCATGAGAGATTGCAGGAGCGAGTGATGACGAGGACGAGGCTTTCAGGGCATTGGCGGGGTGCAGACAATGCTAGAGTGGGGTCGGAACTCCCACCGTCGGGATCACCACTGTCCGTGTGACCCGTGCGAGCCGTGCGAGCCGTGGGAAGCGTGCGAACCGTGAGATCCATGCGATCCGTGCGACCCGTGCGACCCGTGCGACCCGTGCGAGGCGTGGGAGCAGTGCGTCGGATCCGCCTCGTGCCCGGTCACGATGAGCCCATCCCCGTCATGATGGCCCACTTCGCCCGGCTGCACGCCAGCCTCGGACCCGGTCCCATCGGGCAAGGCGGCGCCCATGAGGAGAAGGGACGTCGCGGCCACGGCCGCGTTGCCCTTCGCCAGCTTGCCTTCCTCGCTCCGCAAAAAGAGGGCTGCCTTGCGCTTAATGGCCGGGATGACCTTGGTCACCTTCTTGCCCGTCTTGCGCGCCTTCTTTTTCATCACCCATGCACCTCCGTCAGCGGGTCCTGGGTTTCTGGATGATCCAGCGCTCCAGGATACGGCGGACGTCATCGTCCTGCCTCGAGAGTATATCAAATAAATAATCGAGCGCCAACATGTTCATTCGACACCGGTCGTTGGTGGGACGCTGGCCGAACAGGTCCCCCTGGCTCACGTAGTTCAGCACCGGACAGACGCCGCAGTATGGCTGGTAGGCGCAGTACCGGCACCCGGGGAGGGCCTCGAGACAGGAGGCTACCCCGATCGCCCTCACGCACTCGTGGCCGACCACCTCCTGGTAGCCGCTCGACTTGACGTTCCCGATCCTGAAGAAATCGTCTCCCATCCTGGCGACCATGCGGCCCTCGTCGCAGGTGTAGACGTTTCCGTCCTGGTCGTAGGCCAGCTGTCCGATCCCGGCGCCGCAGGGAGACCGGAGGTCCACATAGCCGTGATCGTCGTCGGACAGGATCCGGGCCAGGAACAGGGCGGCTCCCCTTTCCATGATCTCGCGGCCCTCGAGGTTCTGCTCGATGATGTGATCCAGGCACTCCTTCCAGAAAGCAATGAACTCGTCCGGGCCGTACCCGATACGCTCCCAGGTGCGAGAGGCGAATCCCATCGGGTTCAGAGGTCTTACATGGATGGTCTTGAGGCCTAGCCTCAGGTATTCGTCTACGATCTCCCTGGCATGGCCCAGGCTGTCGCGCGTCGTGGTCAGGAGTGCGTCCACGTGCCAGAGGTCCGTGTCCCGACCGCGGGCCCTGTACGATTCCGCGACCTTTCCTATCCACGCGGACGCCTGCGCATGTGCGCTGCCGCCACCGAGCCGCCTGACCTGGTCGTGCAACGCTGCCGGGCCATCCAGGCTGGTGCACAGGAGTACGTCGTGGTCGAGGAGGAACGCCATCTTGGCATCGTCCATCAAGGAGAGGTTGGTCACCATGAAGAACTGGAGTTCCCGGTGCTCGGTCGCGTTCTTCTCGCGAGCGTACTCGACCACGAACCTGACCGTTTCGAAGTTGGCCAGAGGCTCCCCTCCCTGGAACTCGATGGCGATCTCCGGCGATGGGCTCCTGAAGATCATGTCCACGACCCGCTTGGCCGTGGCCATGCTCATGTTCGCATCGGAGGACATGGGCTCACGCCCCGCGTGGCAGTAGATGCAGGCTTCGTTGCAGCGCAGCGTCACCACCACGATGTGGAGATACGGAGCGCGTCCCACGAAGGAGCTCCGGCGACGGTACCTCGCCACGGCCTTCTCGACGTCGATGCTCTCCTGGAGGAAGCCTCGTCGTGCCAGGTCGGCGTGCAGCGCCGAGCCTGGGCCCACCCTGCCGCCGAGCATGTCCTCGAACTGGTCGGTCGTGACCACCAGCCAGTCGCCCAGCATGGAGGTCAGGAGGACCCTTTCTCCCAGACGTCGGAAGCGGAAGCTCATGTTCCTGACGTCCGTATGGCGGCCAGGGTCTGGGCTGGGGACCTGGATCCTGGTCACCTCGCCCGGAGAAGCGGAATCCCTTGCCATCAGCACTTCCCCGATCCGCGATCACCGTACTTCTGCTCCCACGGGACCGCGATGTCGAGGGGATCCTCGTCGAATGCCCCCTGCATCGCGGAATCAACGAGCCGCTTGACCTCGCGCCCGCCCTGATCCTGGAAGAAGTGAGCCTTGGCCACGATGTACTCGCGGATCTTCCGCCCGCTCTCGTCGAGGGTGATTCGCAGGACCTGGTTGAGGAGCTCGTTCACGAACTCGCCACCAAGGCTTCGGAGACCAGCCGCGTCGAGGTCGGTCCTGCCGACCAGCCTCACCTCCACGGACCGATCGGACGCCTTGGAGAGATGAACGTACGCCCTGTCCAGGAAGGTGTACGAGGCCCCGTAGACCGCCTCCATGGGATACAGGGAAGTGTCCACCGGCAGCGTCACGAAGGAGACCAGCGTAGGCCAGGAGCCCGAGGCCTGCCGACCAGTAGAGGCCTTCCTGGCGCCTGCCGGGTGCGAGGCGCGACGCACGGGCGGCTTGGTCCTGGTGGAACCCCCAGCCTTGGACCGGATCTTCGGTGCTGGCTTCCTGACTGGCTTCTTGGGCATTCGAGGTAAATACGACGCACGAGGATACGTGTCAAGGCGAGCCCGACGAGCAATCACGTGCCTGCGGGAGGCAGTCCCTTCCGGCCGGCTAGTCGTGGACCTGTACCGCGATGCCCAGGCGAGTGAACCCTATCTTCTTGGCGATGTCCATGACCTCGACGACCTTGCCGTGACGGGAATCCGTGTCCGCCTTGATCAGGACTATCGCAGCAGGGTTGGTGGCGAACTCCTTCTCGAGGATCCCCTCGAGCTCCTTTTCGCCGACCGGCTTCGTGTCGTACTTGAGCTCGCCATCCTGGGTCACCACCACGGTGATGTCCTTCTTGACGTTCGTGGTGAGCTGGCTGCTGGCCTTGGGCAGGTTGATCTCGAAGTTCGGATTCCTCACGTACGAGGCGGTGAGCGTGAAGAAGATGAGGAGCTGGAACACGACGTCCACGAGCGGCGTGATGTCCATCATCGCCGTGTTCCGGAACGACTGCCTGGATCTCGGCGCGAAGTTCAAGGCAGCTCCTCATCCTGCTGCGGAACGCCCGAGGCCGAGGCCTTGAGAGCGAGCTGGATGCTGAGTGCGCTCTCCTCGAGCGCCATCGTCAGCCTGTCGGCCCTTGCCGCCAGGTACTTGTAGCCGAGGAAGGCCGGGATGGCCACGACGAGCCCGGCGGCCGTCGTGATCAGGGCCTGCCAGATTCCGCCTGCAAGGCGTCCTGGATCCACCGCACCCTCGCTGGAGGAGTAGACGACCTGCTGGAAGACCTGGATCATCCCGAAGACCGTGCCGAGAAGTCCCATGAGCGGCTCTATGGAAGCGATGGTCCCGAGGGCCTCGATGAACCTGTTCAGGTGCAACGACTCGCGCTTGCCGGCCTCCTCCACCGAGGCCTTCAGATCCTCCTGGGACAGGTTCCGGTTGTACAGGAGCACGGACGCGATCCTGGCTGCCGGCGCTTGCATGCCGCCCTTGCAGGTCGCTTGCGCTTCGCCTATCTGCCCGTTCTGCACGAGCCCGACGATGCGTCCGACGAAGCCGTCCGGGATTATGACGGGGCGGCGAAGGGCCCAGACGCGCTCGAGGAATATCGCCAGGGCGATGATCGAACCGAGACCGATCGGGACCATCATGATCCCGCCCTTCGCGAGGAAACCGTATATCTCAGTCATTTCGACTCCGTTCCGAGTGCGGTCCCCGGCTCAACCCCCGCGAGCGGGAGTTATTCTCAGCAAGCAACCGGCTTCTCTCCGAACCCGTCCAGGAATTCACGACGTTCCTCGGATCCGAGCCCGAGGAGATCGGCCTGGGCCTCGCGCAGCTTGAGGTACTGGCCTAGCCCGTCCTCCGGATCGGTGAGGTGGTACGCATTCATGAACTCCAGGATCGCCGCCGCCCGCAAGGCATCCATGGGTGGCGGCTCGAGGCCCAGTACGGCCTTGAGTCCTTCCTGGTCCATCCTCATGTACCTCAGTATTTCGGGTCGAGCCATGATTATTCCCAAGGATTACATGGTGATATGCCTGATGGTCTTTAACGGGGGTTTTTGGTAATGTCAATGCCCCGAGGTAACAGCGCAATGGACATCTGTGTCGTCGGAACGGGCTACGTCGGACTCGTGGCAGGAGCCGGATTCGCGAACTCGGGCAACAGGGTCGTGTGCTGCGACGTCGATCGCGCCAAGATCGACGCGCTCCGCGGCGGGACGATCCCGATCTACGAGCCAGGCCTCGAGGAGCTCGTGGCCCGCAACGTGAAGGACGAGAGGCTGACGTTCTCCGCCGACGTCGACGAATCGATCGCCTCGTCCGGTGTCGTGTTCCTGGCGGTCGGGACTCCACAGGGCCCCGACGGGCGGGCAGACCTGAGCGCGGTCACGGCAGTTGCGGAGACCGTGGGCAGGGTCATCCGCGGGTTCACAATCGTGGTGATCAAGAGCACCGTCCCGGTTGGCACCAACGAGCGGGTGAGCAGGATGATACGCAGACTCTCGAGCGTCGAGTTCGCCACCGTGTCCAACCCGGAGTTCCTGAAGGAAGGGGATGCCGTCATCGACTTCATGAAGCCCGACCGCGTCATCATAGGGACGGACGACGACCGGGCCTTCGAGACGCTGAGGCGCCTCTCCATGCCCTTCCAGCGCAGGGGCGAGCGCATCCTGCGGATGGATCCGCGGAGCGCCGAGCTGACCAAGTACGTCTCCAATGCCTACCTGGCGACCCGGATCTCCTTCATCAACGAGATCGCCAATCTGTGCGAGCAGCTCGGATGCGACGTCACCAAGGTCCGGGCAGGAGCGGGCGCGGACAGCAGGATCGGCACCCAGTTCTTCTACCCGGGAGTGGGCTACGGCGGTTCCTGCTTCCCCAAGGACATAAGGGCACTCCTTGCCACGGCCGACGACGCCGGTTTCACCCTGGAGATGGTGAGCGCGGTAGACCGTGTGAACAACAGGCAGAAGCAGCTGGCCTACACGAAGCTGAAACGCGCCCTCTCCGGCTCCTTGGGGGACAAGGTCGTAGCCGTGTGGGGGCTCGCGTTCAAGCCTGCCACGGACGACATCAGGGAGGCCCCGGCCCTCGGACTCGTCAGGTCGTTGCTGCAGGACGGCGCGCGGGTCAGGGTCCACGATCCCGCGGCCACGGGCAACGTGCGCGAGGTGTTCGGGGATGCGATCGTCTACAGCCCTGGCGCCTACGAGGCAGTCCGCGGAGCCTCTGCGCTGTGCGTGATGACGGAGTGGCCCGAGTACAGGACCCCTGACCCGGCACGGCTCCGCGACCTCATGGTCCCCCCCAGGATCGTGGTCGACGGCCGCAACCTCTACAGGGACAGCGGCCTCGAAGAGCAGGGATTGACAGTGCTCGGGATCGGCTACTCCCTGCCCTAGATCAGCGCTTGTCCGAAGGCTTCTGCGTCTCGTAGCAATCGTGGCAGAACACGGGCCTTCCTGGGGAAGGCCTGAAGGGGATGGAGTCGTTCTTGCCGCAGTTCGAGCACACGATCTGGTAGCGCTGCCTGCTCGAGGAGCGCGACGACTGGCGGCCACCACCACCCTGCTGGTTCCTGTCGCGGAATCGCGACTGATCCCCCCCCTCGGAGAAGCCCGGGCTGCGGTAGATCGTGTCGGTCTCGGATTCCACCGGGAAGGAAGGGGATCTGTACTCCTCGGAGTGGGCTCCGCGCTGACGCCCGTGAAAGATGCGGCCGCCTTCCCGCCCACCCGACATCTGGCGAGACTGCTGGGGCCTCTGGCCCTGGGGCTTCTGTCCGGAGCGGCAGCGATGGCATTTCGACGGGAGATCCCGCCCTTCCCGCTCGTCCCGCTTCTGGTCGTCCACTGAGTACAGGAAATCGCCGCCGCACTCGTGGCACACGAGGAGTCTTTCGTCGTATTCAGCTACCTTCACCTGGACGTCCCTTCCGGAAAGCTGGCGCTCGGCCACGCAACAGTATGACCGGCGGAAAGCGCCGATCTGGCCTACGATTCAACTTGCTGGGGTCGAACTGACCATGGCGTGGACATCACGTCCACCCTGGTACCTCGCATAAAATACGAGCAGTTCCGGTACCAGTCAAGCCCGAAGCGTCGCCCGAAGGGCCGGGAGTGGTGGAGGCCACGGGTGGTGGGCCTCCTTGCCTGCCTCGCGATGGCATGATAGAAGGTTGCGACCCGGGGCCACGACCCCGGGGCGGAGAGCACACGGGAGAGGCGAATGACGAAGGTGGTCAGGGGGTGGTCGTGCTCTTTCCGCCTATTCTTGGCGTTGTCCGCGTCGTCCGTCCTCACCGTTGCCTGCTCCGTGTCCAGCCCCCTGGTCAAGGCCATCGTCGACGGGACAGACAAGCAGAAGGGCAAGGCCATGCTCTCCTACGGCGAGGAGGCCGGAAGCATCTATGCCAAGGGCCTCGAGAAGATGGCCAAGGACAACTGCACCGAGGCCGTCAAGCTGTTCGAGAAGATCAAGACCCAGTACCCGTTCACCAGCGAGTCGATCCTGTCGGAGCTGAGGATCGCGGATTGCGACTTCAAGCAGCAGAACTATGCCCAGGCTGCCGTGCGCTACAAGGACTTCGCGGAGAAGCACTCCACCCATCCCGACGTCGACTACGCCACCTTCCGTAACGCGCTCTCGACCTACAAGCGCATCCCCAAGGACTGGTTCATCCTGCCGCCAGTGCACGAGCGCGACCAGGCTGCGACGAAGGAGGCGCTGGCCAAGTTCAGGGCCTTCGTGAACAGCTATCCGCTCACCAAGTACGCGCCTGAGGCCGAGGACTACATCGAGGTCTGCATGGCCCAGCTGGCCGAGCACGAGCTCTACGTGGCCAGGTACTACCTGAAGAAGAAGAAGTTCGAAGGGGCGCTCGCACGCGCCCAGAACGTGATCGACGACTACGAGCAGTCAGGGCTCGTACCCGAGGCGATGCTCGTGATGGGCGAGATCTACCTGCAGGCCGGCAAGCCCGACCAGGCTCGAGCCACGTTCATGAAGATCGTGGCGGACTACCCGGGGACCCACGAGGCGAAGCAGGCGAAGAAGTACCTCAAGGCATTGAAGTAGCACGAGAATCCAGTTGAATCGAGGGAGTCGATAATATATCATCGAGGATTCTGCAGACCGGGATCGGATGGAACAGAGGCTGAAGCAGATTCTCTCGCAGGCCGGGCTGAAAACGGTCTCGGACCGGAGCCAGCCG
>CAZGVR010000013.1:822-1758 GCA_964528945.1 uncultured Myxococcales bacterium | reverse complement strand
CGCCAGGTCATCGACGAGGGCGGGGACCGATTCGCCGATGTGTACCACATGCTCGGCCAGATCCATCATGACAGGGGTGATTTCGGCCGCGCGCAGGAGTACTTCGAGGCGGCCGTCAGGATCAACCCGCACTACACCGACGCCCTTCTCGCACTGGCCGTGATCTACAACGAACTGGGCAAGTACGACGAGTCCACGCGCCTCCAGTCCTTCGCCAGGACCCACATGGAGAAGCACGAGGACGCCGTGGACCCCTTCATCAAGGGAAAGATCGCCAACATGCACGCGGACCTGGCGTCCGTCTACATGGAGGCCAACCTCCCCGACGAGGCGATCCACGAGTACAGGCGCGCCCTGAAGCTGAGCCCTCACTTCGCGGACCTCGAGACGAGGCTCGCCCACATATACCGGGAGACCGGCCGGCACAAGGAGGCCTGCGAGCACTACGAGGCCGCCCTCAAGACCAACACGAAATATATTCCTGCTCGCATCCACCTCGGCCTGCTCTTCCTCAGGATGGGTCGACGGGGCGAGGCGAAGGAGCAGTGGATGAAGGCCCTGGAGGTGGACCCGGAGAACAGGTCCGCCAGGATGTACCTGAGGACCTTCATGAAGGAGAGCGAGGGCGAGCTCAACCTCGACATCTCCGTCGACCCCTCCGGCACCTCCCAATCCGGCAGCGCCACCGTTCCGGCCGGTGACGATGTCGAGAAGCACTGAGACGCCCCCGCCCGGCCTTCCGGAAACCCCCGATCAGGACGATGGTGCCTGGGTCCTGGACCCCGTGCGCCAGGTCGCCGGGATCCTCAGGATCGAGGCCGGGTGGAAGTAGATGCTCCGGAAGGCCTCGCGGCGGAGCTTGAGGAGGTCGGCGGACGAGAGGTAGTAGGTCTTGAGCGGGGACCGGCTGTAGTCGTAGCCGGCGAAGGACTCCTC
>CAZGVR010000013.1:0-812 GCA_964528945.1 uncultured Myxococcales bacterium | reverse complement strand
GCCTCCTCGGTCAGGGAGCCCACCCAGCGGCCCACGTGCTCGGCCCGCGTCGCGTCCCACCGGCCCTGCATCAGGTTCGCGAAGCAGGCCTCCTGGACCCCTTGGCGGATGAGGGCCTGGATGACCCCTTCCAGGGTGGCGAGCCAGGAGTCGCCGGACCGGGATGCGTCCCCAGTACCGCCCCCTTCCGTCCAGGCCCCCTTGCAGCAGGCCAGGCGGGACGAGACTACGGATCGTCCGGCAGGGGGCCTGCCTCGAATAGTCCCTTCCGTGAGATCGGTCACGGGTCCCTCGCTGGAAGAGGCCGCGGCCCGCCTTGACGCTGTCGCGGCCGAGATCGAGGCCTGCAAGCGATGCGTGCTCCACGAGAACCGGACCCGCGTCGTTCCCGGTCATGGTCATGCCGCCCCCCGGCTCTGCTTCGTGGGCGAGGGGCCCGGAGCGGACGAGGATCTCTCCGGGCTCCCGTTCGTGGGAAGGGCCGGGAAGCTGCTCGACCGCATGATCCTGGCCATGGGCCTCGAGCGGGCCGAGGTCTTCGTGCTGAACACGGTCAAGTGCAGGCCCCCGTCCAACCGCACGCCCGAACCGGTCGAGATGAGGGCCTGCAGTCCCTTCCTCGAGCGACAGATCGAGATCCTGCAGCCGGAGGTCATCGTGGCGCTCGGCAGGCCGGCCGCCCAGGTCCCGCTGGGCGCCGAGACCTCCCTCGGGCGGCTCAGGGGACCCTTCGGCAGGTACGGCCGCTTTCCGGGCCCCCCCACGTTCCATCCTGCCTACCTCCTGCGCAATCCAGGAGCCAAGCCCCAGGC
>CAZGVR010000012.1:9385-16552 GCA_964528945.1 uncultured Myxococcales bacterium | reverse complement strand
GAGCCCATGGCGCCGTTGACGCCTGTCGCGCTCGCGCCCTTGACGAGCCGGCCCATGCCGAACGCGTTGCCGGTCCAGGACAGGCCTGGCCGCTGCAACGGCACCGTGAGGCCCGAGGAGTCCATCACCGCCTCCGCGGAAGCGGATCCGTCGGGCGGGAGCAGGGCGAAGACGGCCTCGTCCACGCCGTCGGTCGCGGCAACGCCGAAGGAGGATCCGGTCCAGGCGATCGACGGCACGAACGTGGATGTCGATGCGCGGGACATGACGAGCGAGCTCGACCCGATCTTCGCGCCGTCCGCTCCGACCCGCATGAAGTAGAGCCCCTTGCCAGGGCCCGTGTACGTGTCCAGCCACGCGATGCCCCACTCGCTGCCCGTCCATGCGATGGCCGGGTACTGCGAGGCGTTCAGGTCGATCGTGAGCCGCACCTCGCCGCCGGTCGGGGTCCCGTCCGTGCCGAGCCGCTGCAGGTAGATCTCTCCCGCGCCGAGCCGCGTGTCCCACCACGTCAGGCCGTACCCGGTGCCGGTCCAGGAGAGCTGCGGCATGTTGGCCCGGGCACCGCCGGGCGTGGCCCTCACCCCGGACCCGATCGCGGTCCCGTCCGCGGCGATCCTGGCGAAGTACAGGTCGCGCAGGCCGTGGCGGATGTCGACCCAGGCCACGCCGTACTCGCTGCCGGTCCACTCCACGTCCGGGGTCATGCCGACGTACCCGCCCGAGAACGGCTCCCACCAGAGGACCGATCCGGGCTCGGCCGCGGCTCCGTCGCAGTCATTGTCCGTGGAGTCGCAGATCTCGGGCGCGAACGGCGAGACCAGGCGATCCGCGTCGTCGCAGTCGTCCCCTCCGCACGCCGGATTCACGTATCCGTCGCCGTCTCCGTCCGCGCCGGTCGAGTCCGCGAGATCGCCGTCGCAGTCGCTGTCGACGGTGTCGCACACCTCCCACGCCCCGGGGTTGATCGAGCCGTCCGCGTCGTTGCAGTCGTCGCCGCCGCATGCGCTGTCGAGGTAGTAGTCCATGTCGTCGTCCGCGCCGGGCGCGTCAAGGTTGGTGAAGTCGCAGTTCTGATCCAGGCTGTCGCAGATCTCCACGGCGCCCGGGTGGACCCCCGCTTCCCAGTCCTCGCAGTCGTCCCCGCCGCACGATACGTCCATGTACCCGTCCATGTCGTCGTCGGCATCGGGCGCGTCCAACAGCGATCCATCGCAGTTCTGGTCGACCGTGTCGCACCATTCCTCGGCCCCGGGGAAGGCCGACGGATCGTAGTCGTTGCAGTCCGTTCCGCCGCACCCGATCGACGTGTACCCGTCGTAGTCCATGTCAGCGCCTGGCGCATCCGCGAGGTCGCCGTCGCAGTCGCTGTCGACCTCGTCGCACTCCTCCACCGCCCCCGGGTTGATCGCGGCGTCCCCGTCGTCGCAGTCGTCGCCGCCGCATGCCTCGCCCACGTACCCGTCGCCGTCCACGTCGGCCCCTTCCGCGTCCGTGAGATCCCCGTCGCAGTCGCTGTCGATCGTGTCGCACGCCTCCACGCCATCCGGGTTGATCTCGTCGTCCTCGTCGTCGCAGTCGTCGCCGCCGTCGCACTCGTCCCTCAGGTGCCCGTCCCCGTCGTTGTCCTCGTCCGGCAGGCCGTTGCAGTCCCGGTCCGCCTCCACGCAGTAGATCCCGAACGGGTCGGGAACCGTGTTGTCCCAGTCGTCGCAGTCCGGTCCGCCGCACGCCTCCCTGATCACGCCGTCGCTGTCCTCGTCCAGGTCCGACACGCCGTTGCAGTCCGCGTCCACGCCTGGCTCGCACCCGGCCTCGGCGCCCGGGTTGATCGCAGGATCGCCGTCGTCGCAGTCCCTGCCGCCGCACGAGTCCGTGCCCACGACCGCGGCCGCGAACCCGTCCCCGTCCTCGTCGATGCCCTCGTGCTCGCAGACTCCGGCCTCCTCGTCGCACGAGTCTGCCGTGCAGAGGCTGTGGTCGTCGCAGTCGTCGTCCGTGGCGCACGGCGTGTCGATCACGGCGCAGATGCCGCCGACGCACTCGAGGCCCGTTTCGCAGGTCCCGTCCTCGTTGCATGCCTCGCCCTCCCCGCCAGTGCCCCGGCCGCCCCCGCTGCCGCAGGCGGACGCGAGGGATGTCGCGATCGCGAGGACCGCCCGGAGGATCGTCGTGCTCTTCATCATCTTGGATACCCCTTCCTGCACCTTCTGGTGGATCTAACGATGCGATTGGGACCGGGGATCACGGGCAATCGCCCACGCGCATCAGGCTCGTGCGCCATGCCCCGGTCCATGGCGACGTCACCATCGCGATGCCGGCCGCGTCCCCGTCCCAGGCGATCGCTGCCGGAATCGGATCCGATACGAGCGGGCCCGAAGCCCCGAACACGATGGTCGCCAGGCCGACCGGGGCGCCCGAACCGGCTATCCTGGCCTGCAGCATGTACTCGACCGTGCCCGGCCCTGACATGCTGTTCAGCCAGAAGAGCCTGAACTCGGACCCGGTCCATGCCTCCAGGATCGAGGCGTACAACGGGCTCGGCAGCATCGCGGAGGTCACCTCGGATCCGATCCTGAACCCGCTCGCCGACGCCAGCGCGAAGGACACGCCCGTGCCCATGGCGTCGGCCACCGCCCACGCGAGACCGTACTCGGACCCGGTCCATGCCAGGCCGGGGCGAAAACCCATTCCCGGGCTCATGTACGTCCACATCGACGTGCCGTTCAGGATTCCCTCGGGCGAGAAGACGTCGAGGACGATCTCGACATCGTCCGACGTGGCCACCCCGTACCCGGACCCTGCCCACACGATCGTGGGAACCGACCAAGTGCTCGCCCTGATCGAGATCAGCACATCCGACCCGATCTTGACGCCGCCGGCATTCACCCGCGCGAAGAAGGGCCCGGCGCCCAGGCCGGGATCGTAGTCGGACCACACGATCCCCCATTCGCTGCCGTTCCAGGCTATGTCCGGATGGTGCGAGTCCGACGTTCCCATGGTGATCCGCGTCTCCCCGCCCAGCAGGGTCCCGTCGGCCGCGAGACGCTGCATGTAGATCTCGCCGGCGCCCAGCCTGGTGTCAGACCAGACCAGGCCGAAGCCGCTTCCGGACCACGCCATCCTCGGATCGTTGGCCTGGGCCCCGCCCGGCGTCACCCATATCTCCGATCCGACCGCGGCCCCGCCGGCCCCGATCCTCCTCGCGTAGATGTCGCGCATGCCGTTGCGGTCGTCGGTCCACGCGACCGCGTACTCGCTCCCGGTCCAGGCCACGGTGGGCGTCCTGTCGTACCCTGCCGTGGAGGCCGGCACGGACCAGATCATGGAGTCCGGGCCAGTGAGAGCGCCGTCGCAGTCGTCGTCCACGGCGTCGCACCTCTCGGCCGCCAACGGGGAGACCGTTGCGCTTCCGTCGTCGCAGTCCAGGCCGCCGCACGTGAAGTCACCGAACCCGTCCCCGTCGTCGTCCCAGCCAACCCCGCCGTTCGACGCGCCGTCGCAGTCCTGGTCCACGAGGTCGCAGATCTCCTCGGCGCCAGGGTGGACCGCCGGGTCCGAGTCGTCGCAGTCGTCCCCGCCGATGCATGCCGCCCCGAAGAACCCGTCGCCGTCGGCGTCCACGTACGGATGGATCTCGGGATCCTCGTCGTTGCAGTCGTCCCCGCCGCAAGCCATGTCGTAGTCCCCGTCCCCGTCCGTGTCCTCCTCCGGGTGCATCGCGGGGTCCGCGTCGTCGCAGTCGTCCCCGCCGCACTCGGGCGTGAGGTATCCGTCGCCGTCCCCGTCCGCGCCATCCGCGTCCGTGAGGTCGCCGTCGCAGTCGCTGTCGATCGTGTCGCACGCCTCCGCGGCCGATGGGTTGATCCCGTCGTCCCCGTCGTCGCAGTCGTCCCCGCCGTCGCACTCCGTCCTCACGAACCCGTCGCCGTCGTTGTCCTCGTCCGGCGATCCGTTGCAGTCCCGGTCCGCGGCCACGCAGTAGATCCCGAACGGGTCCGGGATGGTGTTGTCCCAGTCGTCGCAGTCGTCCCCGCCGCAACCCTCCCTCGCGTGCCCGTCGCTGTCCTCGTCGAGATCGGAGATCCCGTCGCAGTCCGCGTCGACCCCGGCCACGCACCCCGGATCCGCGTCCGGGCTGACGTCGGGATCGCCGTCGTCGCAGTCGTCGCCGCCGCACGACTCCGTGCCCACGGCCGCGGCCGCGAACCCGTCCCCGTCCTCGTCCACTCCCTCGTGGACGCAGAGCCCAGCGGCCGCGTCGCACGAGTCCACCGTGCACACGCTGTGGTCGTCACAGTCGTCGTCCGTCGCGCACTCCGGGCCCGGGACCACGCAGAGCCCGAGGACGCATGCGAGGCCGTCGTCGCACAGGCCCTCGGCGCCGCACGGCTCGCCCTCGCCGCCCGTGCCTCCGCCGCTTCCCTCGCACCCGGCCGCGGCCGCAAGGAGCGCCGCGGTCGCCGCAGTCAGCATTATCTTATTCATTGCATTTTACCTCGAATTTAGGGAATATATCCCATCCATGCTTCTCATGGCGAGGCTGCAGCGGCGGCCGGGAGCCATGTATACGGAAGCATCTTCTACCCGGGAGTGAAGTGGACATGAAGTATCGACCAGGGCAGGGCACCAGCCAAGCGACCCGCCTAGCGATGGCCGCGGGGATCCTCCTAGCGTCGTGCGGCGGCCCGGGCAAGGCAGACGACGACGCGGCCTCGGACTCGCCGTGGGATGCGGCCGCGTGCGGCGATTGCGAGTTCCCGTCCGAGTGCGTCCCGCCCGGGGAGTGCGTCCTCTCGTGGGACGTGCTGCTCCAGGGCGGCAGCGCCGTGGACATCCTCGTGATGGTGGACGACTCGAGGAGCATGACCGAGGAGCAGGCGAACCTCGCCGCCCAGTTCCCGGACCTCCTGCGGGCGCTCCTCGATCCGCCGGTGGACCCGGTGACCGGTGAGCCCGATCACGTGCCCGTGACCGACCTGCACGTGGGAATAGTCAGTTCGGACATGGGCACGGGCGGATACGTGGTCGATACTTGCTCGAACCCGGACGGCGGGGACGACGGGGTCCTGCAGCACTCCCCCAACTCGTCGATCGCCGGGTGCGAGCCGCCCTACCCTCCCTTCCTCGACTACGAGAGCCCGGAGCCGGACGAGGCGGCCATCGACGCGATCTCGACCGGGTTCGGGTGCATTGCCACGCTCGGGACCGACGGGTGCGGGTTCGAGCAGCAGCTCAAGGCGGTCGCGCGCGCGATCGACCGCGCCCTGCTGCCCGACGGACCGAACGCCGGATTCCTGCGGCCAGACTCCCTGCTCGCGATCCTCTGGGTCACCGACGAGGAGGACTGCTCGGTCGCGGATCCGACCATCTTCGACTCCACCAACCCCGAGCTCGGGCACATGAACGTGCGCTGCTTCAACTATCCCGAGATGGTCGAGCCCGTTGCAACGTACGTGGACTACCTGCGGGACGTGCGGCCGCCCGAGCGGCTCGTGCTCGGCTTCATCACCGGAGTGCCCCAGGGCACGGCCTGCGAGGGCTATGGCGACGAGATCGCGGACTGCCTGGACGAGGCGGATATGACCGCGGAGCTGGACCCGCTCGTGCCGAACACCATCCGCCCCACGTGCACCTCGACGAGCGGGAGCGCCATGCCCGCGCGCAGGCTCGTGGAGGTCGCCCAGGCCTTCGGCGAGAACGCCATCGTGACCTCCATATGCACGGACGACTTCTCGCCCGCGATCGAGGGGCTCTCGTCGAGGCTGCACGGCCTCCTGGACGAGCTCGCCGCCTACCCCGACCTCCCTGCCTCGCACCCGGTCGGGGAGGCGTGCTCGTGCACGGTGGCCTGCGAGTTCGTGGAGCGGATGCAGGGCGCGGACGACTGCCCCACGGGCAAGCCCTGCCGCGACTCGGACGACGACGGGGCCTGCGACACGGTCGTGGACGGGCTCGGCGTCGAGCACTCCCTGTGCACGATCCCCCAGGCCGGGACGGCGATCTCGGGATGCGACCCGGCCGACGCCCCAGGATGCGGGGAGGCCGGCATCACCCATGCGATCGGGGATGGCGGCTGGTACTACCTCGACGAGGGCTGGAGCGTGGACGGCATGGGCACGACCGCGGATCCCACCTTCGGCTTCACGGACGGCATGGCCCCGGCCGCCGGATCCACGCTCTACTACCGGTGCGAGGGCGTGTAGCCGCCCTCGCGCCGCGGTCGCGATCCTTGATGCCGGCGCGATTCCGTAGCACTATGAACCCTCCATGAAGTCGACGGGGCTCATCGAGCGGCGGGCCGCCATCGCGGCAGCCGCCCTGCTACTCGCCACGGCCTGCGGGCCGCAGCTCACGCCGCAGTCCCTCGTGGACCACTTCAGGGTCATCGCGCTCAGGGCCACGCCGGCCTCGGGCTCGCCCGGCGACGTGGTGACGCTCGAGCCGCTCATGTCCGACACCGAGACAGGCGTGCCGCCCGTCGTGATCTGGGCCGCGTGCTTCCCGCTCCCTGGCCAGTCGGGCAGGCAGTGCCTCGAAGGCGCGGCCGACCCGGACACCGCGTCCCAGAGCTGGCAGTTCATCGGGCTCGAGCCGACCGCGACGTTCACGCTGCCGCCCGTGCCCGAGGGCGAGGAGAGGGTCGAGGTCTACATCGTGTTCGCTGTCTGCTCGGGCCCGTTCGACTTCCCGGACTGCGTGTGCCCGGGGCCGGACTGCGAGGCCTGCCTCGCGGACCTGGACATCTTCGGCCTCTGCCAGGGCGACGACGAGATCGTGTTCAAGTCCGTGAGGTCGTGGGTGGATCCGGCCAGGGGGAACTCGAACCCGGGCATCGCCAGGGTCCTTAGGGCCGGGGCCGAGTGGCTCGAGGACGAGATCCCGGAGATCCCCTGCTCCCCGGACGTGAAGAAGTGCGACCTCTCGACGCTCGGGATCGAGATGGTGCCGGGATCGGCGGAGACCTACACCGAGATCCGTTTCGGCGAGGAGGTCACGTTCGACGAGGCGCCCTACGTCTCGTGGTTCGCGACCTCGGGGAACATGGGGAAGACGAGGACCGACTTCGACGAGGCCGGTCTCACGAGCGTGGAGTGGCGGCCCGAGGCGGACACGGGCACCGTGAAGTTCTGGTTCGTGATGTACGACGGCCGCGGCGGCGCGGAG
>CAZGVR010000012.1:7908-9375 GCA_964528945.1 uncultured Myxococcales bacterium | reverse complement strand
GGCGCTGGAGCTGCCGGCTGCCCCACCGCGGCGCTCTTCAAGACCGCAATCTCCGATTGCAGCGCCTTGGCCTGTTCTTCGAGCGCTCGAAGGCGGGCCTCCACATCGCCCTGGCCCTGTGCGGACTGGGCGCTCAGGCAGGCGACGGTCGTCCCGCCCGCAGGGCCCTAGGAGACCTCCCGCAGCCGCGACGTGAACAGCCACGCGAGCGCGGAGACCGCGCACGCGGGGCAGTAGCCGTACCTCTCCACCATTCCGGCCACGATTGGCAGGGTGGCGGCGCCAGGGCCGCGGGCGGCGGACACGGCCTCCTCGACGAGCCGCGCGAGCCTGGGGCGGTTCTCCTCGATGCCGTGACGCTTGAGCGCGTCCACGTGCCGCGAAAAGAGCGCTGTCACGTCGAGCCGATCCTCCCTGTGCTCGATCTTGAAGGCCGCGATCCGGCTCATGATCTCCTGCCTCAACGCGTCCGCGTCGCCTGCGCCCAGGCCCTTCTCCACCTCGGCCATGAGCGCCGCGTCCGGGTCCTCGTCCTTGCGCGTGACCGGGTTCCTGATCCTCTCGCCCTTCACCCACGAGATCGCGTTCGTGACGTAGCGCTGCCACAGCTCCGCGTACCCGCCGCCCGTGGCCAGCCCCGAGGCCTCCATGGCCTCCATCTCGAGCGCGTCCAGGAGGCGCGCCTCGATCCCGGCGAGGAAGCCCCTCAGGTCGTGGTACCCTCCCTCCTCGGCGACGAGCGAGAGGAACGGGAAGTCCTTGACCTTGGCGTGCAGGCTCTCGATCTCCCTGAGCACGTCCATGGGAGTGAGGCACGGGTCCGACGGATCCTGGGCGGCGCGGTAGAGCACCAGCTTCACCTCGCGCGCCGAGGCGCCGATCGAACCCTCGTACGCGACCTCCTGGTCGGCCTCGGCCGCTATCGCCGGCAGGGCGCCCGCGACGAGCGCCGCCTCGTCCTTCCCGAGCCTCTGCGGCGGGCGGCCCGTCGCGTAGAGATCGAGCTTCTCGAACGCGGTAAGCGCCCCAATCACGTCGGCCGCGGGCTGCTCGTGGCGGGCGCGGTCCGGGCGGTGGAGCCTCGTGAGGAGCGCCCACTCGGAAACCGCCTCGATCGCGTGCGGCGCCACGTGCACGTCCAGCCTGGGCGCGACCTGCGTCTCGTAGATCCTGCGCTCGGTGGGCAGGTGCAGGATGTAGGGGACCCGGATGAGCACGAGCCTCCCGAGGTACGACATGTACTCCGGCTGCTGCCTGAGCGCCGCCAGGTAGACCTCGTTGGTCGTTCCCATGATCACGGCGTTGATCCTCAGGATCGACTGGCCCACGGACACCTCGCCGTTCTCGAGCGTCGCGAGCAGGTACTTGGTCGTCTCGAGCGGGCGCTTGAATAGGTCGGCGAACTCGACGATCCCGCCCGACCCGTCCACGAGGTCGCCGCCGTACTCGAAGAGCGAGACGCGCGCG
>CAZGVR010000012.1:2669-7898 GCA_964528945.1 uncultured Myxococcales bacterium | reverse complement strand
GAACCGCCAGTCGCCGTCCACCTTGGCGACCTCCATCGTGACCTGCCGCTCGTGGGCGTCCACCGACATCTGCGGGCCGATGGAGACCGCCCCGCGCTTGTACCCGCGGGAGACGTAGTACCTCTCCACCTGCACGTGCGCGAGGACCCGGTCGAGCGCCCCCTTGTACGCCACCATCAGGGAGTCGAAGACGAGCTTGCACTTCGGGCACAGGCCAGATCGGCCGATCATGTCCGGTATCTTCTCGGGGCAGCGATCGCCCAGCCCCGAGAGGAAAGCCTGGCGCTGCCTTCCGGGCAGGCACAGGAGCGGATGATCCTTGAGCTCGCATCCGAGCCGGACCTCGATGTCCGCGTCGTCGAGGTGGGCGTAGCTCGCGCCCGGCGGTATCCGGCCGCGGCTCCTCTCCAGGAACCCCAGCCGTCCGTGCGGTCCGGACTCCCTGGGGAAGATCCAGGCGATCCTGTACCGGACCCCCTCGTCCAGCGAGGAGTAGTGCTACATCGCCCGCATGACGCACTGCACGAAGGTGGTCTTGCTCGAGCCGTTCGGACCGTGCAGGAGGATCATCCTGGTCGGGCGGCCGTCCCGCACGAAGCCCTGCAGTGCCCTGTAGAACTCGTTCTGCACCGACTCCTGGCCCACGAGGCCGTCCCCGCCGCCGTCGAACCCCTGATCGAAGAGCAGGAAGCGCCGCTCCGTGCCCCACGGGTAGGCGACGTCCCGCGTGCCGTAGTGATCGAACATGTCGAGGAGCCACCTGGAGGCGTCCCTCAGGTGGAGGCCCGGCTCCCTCGCCACCTCCTCGAGGCCCTCGCCGTATCCGAGGCTCCGCCGCGCCCGCGCGAAGCTCTCGCCGGAGCTCTGCCCGAGCTCGCCCAGCCAGTCGCCGGCCCTGAAGCCGCCGGAGGGGCCCCTGGCATCGGTCACCCCTCGTCCTCCAGGGCGTCGACCGACCACTTCAGCTCCTCGAGCCCGGTCACGCACTCCTCGACGCCCTTGCAGACCGAGAGCCTGACCTTGGCCTTGATCTCGGCCTTGCCGGCCTGGGTGGCCTTGTACGGGATTTTCCACACGGCCTTCTTCTCACCCATCTCGGCCGCGTCGTCCTTGCCGAAGGAGGTCTTGCCCGCGGAAACGCCTGCCGGCGCCGTGAGGTCGATCTTGAAGGGGAACTTCCCGTTGACCTTCCAGCCGCTGGACGGTACGACCCAGATCCGCGCGCTCTCCTTCCAGCCGACCGTGGTCGCTGCCCTGTACTTCACGCCGACCCGGTAGCTCTCCTTCTCGATCTCCACGATCTTGTACGCATCGTCCCCCTGGGTCGTCGCCGCCAGGAGAACGATGCCCGTGAGAACGGCGGCCAGCATGCTAGTCTTCATGGTCGTTCCACCTTCCGATGACCCCCTGGGCCGGCCAGGCTACCGCGCCAGCTTCCGCCTGAAGGCCTCCTCCACGTGGGGCGGGACGAGACCGTGGATGTCGCCTCCCAGGAAGGCGACCTCCTTGACGTTCTGGCTGCTCACGAAGAAGTACTCCTCGCCCGTCATCATGAACAGTGTTTCGACATCCGGAGCGAGCTTCCGATTCATGTTGGCCATCTGGAGCTCGTACTCGAAATCGGCGACCGCCCTCAGGCCGCGCAGGATGACCCTGGCCCCGGTCTTCCGGGCGTAGTCGACGGTGAGGCCCTCGAAGGAGTCCACCGACACCCGGGGCTCGCTCCCGAAGCACCCGCGGATGAGATCCAGCCTCTCCTCCAGCGAGAAGAAGGGCTCCTTGCGCGTGTTGACCGCTATCGCCACCAGGAGCCGATCGAACACCTTGAGGCCTCGCTCGATAATGCCGATGTGTCCGCTCGTGATGGGGTCGAAGGAACCGGGGTATACGGCCGTCATGGGCATGCCCGATGTGTACCGTCACTCAAGGAGGGCCGTCAACCCCGGGCCCTTCATCGTGTTCGCCTGGATCGTACTGGAGGATCCACGTGAGGCCGTACCTGCGCACCGGACGCATCTCGAGCGCCGGGCTCGTCGGCGGCCTCGTGCCTCGCTTGACCTGGAGGAGGAAGGTACCTCCCGGCGCCAGGATGGACCGCGCCGCGAGACCCCGTACCAGCGCGTCCAGGCGGTCCGGAGGATCGGTGTACGGGGGATCCGCGAACACCGCGTCGAAGCGCTCCCCGCCCCGGCCCAGCGAGCCGAGGATCTCGATCGAGTCCCTCCTCTCCAGGCGGACGCGATCGCCGATGCCGAGGGCCTCCGCGTTCCCGAGTATCACGGCGCACGCCAGCGGATCGCGCTCGACCAGGACGACGCGCTCGGCCTTCCTGCTCGCGGCCTCGAGGCCCATTGCCCCGGTGCCGGCGAAGAGATCGAGGAAGTGGAACCCCTCGAGATCCTGGCCGAGGATGTTGAACACGGCCTCCCGGACGCGATCCGGCGTGGGCCGGACGTGCCCGCCAGGGGCCGCCTCGATCCTCCTCCCCTTCAGCAGACCCCCGACGATCCTCACTGCGCCTCGCCGCTAGAAGTGACCGACGACCGAAAGGAACCCGCCGTCGGCTGTGAAGAAGGGCACGATCTGGATGCGGGCCTCGTCCTCCTCCTCGACCTCCTCGTCCTCGTCGTCGTCCCCCTCCTCTTCGACCTCCTCGTCCTCCTCGCCCTGGTCCTCCTCGTCCTCCTCGATGTCCTCGTCCTCTTCCTCGTCGGCGTGCGCCTTCTTCGCCTTCGTGGACGACTTGGGGCCCTGCTTCTCCTTGAGGATCGAGTCGATGAGCAGGTAGAGGCCCACGCCTGCGGCCGCGGCCCCGAGGCCGTAGAAGACGAACTGCGCGGTCTGCCCGGTCTTCCCGCTCGAGCAGGCGTCCTTGACCTGGCTGCGGTTCACCCCCGAGGGCCAATCCGACGATCCGAAGCAGTCCGCGGTCGGAAGGCCCTTGTCGAAGCAGGCGCACACGTCCTGGCCCTGCAGCGTGACCGTGCGGGCCTCGGCGAGATCGTCGTTCGCGGCCGACACCATGCCGGTCATCCCTCCGCCCACGCCGACCATGGCCAGCCCGAGGACTCCCACGCCCGCGCCTATGCCCATCTTCAGCTTGTTCTTGTTCTTCTTCGGCGTCTTGTCCACCTTGGGCCCGCCGCCGACAGGCGTGACGCCTCCTCCGCCGCCGGTCACGGGCGGCTTCTCCCCCTCGAGGTAGAGGGGGGCGTCGATGTCCATCCTGGACCCCTTCTCGATGTCGATCTCCTTGACGAAGGTCTCGTACTTGGCCTTCTCCACCTTCACCACGTGCTCGCCCGGCTCGACCTCGCGCAGCCAGACCGGCTCCGAGGACGTCTCGCCCACCTCCTCGTCGTCCAGGAGGATCGCGGCCCCGGCCACGTTGGACTGCACGATGATCGTGGTCTTGGGCTGCTCGCCGAAGAGCTCGGCCACGATGCGGTCCGAGGCCTCCTGCAGGTAGATGGACCCCTGCTTGTCGCCCGGGACCACGGCCGTCGTGGTCTTGAGCGTCTTTCCGTTCGTCACGTCGAAGAGGGTGACCGTCACCTTGAAGCCTGGATCGTCGCCGCCCGTCTCATCCACCTTCCCGTGGATGAGGTTGGTGGTCTCGAGGCTGGAGCCGATGTCCTGCAGGCACATGGGGTCGAGGGACTCGAGGCAGCCGAAGACCATGGCGATCTGCTCCAGGGTCTGGTCCTTGCCCGTGTGGCCGAGCTTGGGCCGCGCGCCGACCGCGTCGCGCAGGTAGCCCGAGAACTGCTCCGAGAAGGTCGCTGTCTGCTCCGAGGACAGGAGGCCCAGCACCGTGGTCGAGGTGTCGGCGGCACTGGCCTGGCCGCCGGCCGCGAGCATCGCGAGAAAGCACGGCACTGACGCGAGGGAACGCCTCATGGTGGCACCTCCTCAAGCTCCTCAAAGAAGCATGATCACGAGCGTGACGACGGCTATGAAGAGCACCCCCAGCCCGACGCCGATCCCCACGATGGCTCCCTTGCTGATCGTCCCTCCCGACCTGCCGTCGTCGGCAACGAGGGCCGGCACGGGATCCGCCGCCGGCGCGCTGGCCTCCGCCTTCACGGCCGCGGCAGGCCCTGCCGGGCGGCCTGCCGGGCTCTTGGCCGACGTGTGGACACCGGGCGCCAGGATCTCGGCATCCGGCGCGACCGGCGCCGGACGAGCGGCCTTCTGGGAGAGCGCCGGGACCGAGACGGGCAGCGCGGGCACGAGCGACTGGCCCGCCGGCGACTGGGGAGGCCCGGGGATCCTCATGCCCATGACCGTGCCGGACTTGCCGTTCACGATCGACTCGAGCGCGTCGGCGAACTCCTGCGCGGTCGCGTACCGGTCGTCGCGGTTCTTCCTGAGCGCCTTCTCCATCACGGCCCAGTGCCGCTCGAGGAGCGGAAGGCCGGGGATCCTCTCGTGGACCGGGATCGGATCCGCCTTGATGTGCTTGGCGATGAAGTCCATCGGGGTCTTGGCCTTGAACGGTAGCTTGCACGTCATCATCTCGTACAGGATGACGCACAGGGAGTAGATGTCGGAGCGTGCGTCGAGCACCTCGCCCCTGGCCTGCTCGGGCGACATGAACTCGGGCGTCCCGAACACCGCTCCGGCCTGCGTCAGGGCACGGACGCTGCCCGTCTGCGGATCCGGGTCGTTCATCTTGGCGAGCCCGAAGTCGAGCACCTTCGGGAAGTCCGCGATGCCGCCCTGGGTCGTGAGCACGATGTTCTCCGGCTTGAGATCCCGGTGGACGATGCCCTGGGTGTGGGCCTCGTGGAGCGCCCCGCAGATCTGCATCATGATCCGGAAGGCGCGATCCGGGTGCATCGGGCCGTCCCTCCGCTCGACCTGGAGGATGTTCTCGCCCTCCAGGAACTCCATGACGATGTAGAGGGCGCCGCCGTCCAGCTGCCCGAACAGGTGGACCCGGACCGTGTTCGGGTGCGTGAGCCGGCTCATGGCACGGGCCTCGCGGCGGAAGCGCAGCACGAGATCCTGCCGGGCCGCGAGGCGGGGATGGAGGATCTTGACCGCGACCAGGCGTTCCATGTCCGGCTGCTCGGCCTTGTAGACGGCGCCCATGCCGCCACGGCCGATCTCCTCGACCATGCGGAACTGGCCGAGGATCGTCTGGCCGACGTAGTCTTCCAGCGACGTCGTGTATACCGGAACGTACCCCCACGGGCAAGCCAGGGAAGGGACCGATACCTAGGC
>CAZGVR010000012.1:0-2659 GCA_964528945.1 uncultured Myxococcales bacterium | reverse complement strand
GGGTGTCCGTTACCGAGAGCGACCTGACGCTGTTGAACTTGGTGACCAGGCTGTCCAGGCTCATCAGCTCGGACACCTCGAGCAGGATCGTGCCCACGAAGCGATCGCCGGAGAAGGCGCGGATGTTCAGCTCTATTATGTTGACCCGGTACTCGGCCAGCACGTGGGTGAGGTCGTAGAGGAGGTTCCTGCGGTCCGTGCCCTCGATCCGCATGAAGCACCGCCTGGTGCTCGGGTTCTGCTTCCACCTGGCCTCGACGAGGTGCACCGAGTCGTACTTCCTCGGGGCCGAGACGTTCGCGCAGGACTCCCTGTGGATGGTCACGCCCCGCTCCCGCGACGCGAAGCCCGTGATGGCCTCCCCGAAGCCCGGCCGGCAGCACTGGCCGAAGTGGACCGGGACCGGGAACCGGGCGCCTGCCACATCCACGTGCTCGCAGGGCAGGATCGCTGCGACCGCGTGCTGCTCGAGCCTGCGATGCACGGTCTCGGCGAGGACGTCGCCGGCAAGGGGCGCGAGCCCTGCGACCTCCTCCTCCGTCATGATCCTCTCCTTGGCCAGGGCCTTCACGATCCGCTTGACGTCCTTCTCCGGGAGGAAGGGCACGAGGTGGGCGAGGGCGAGGTCGTAGGGGAGCATGCCGGCGAGCAGGTCGCGGCCGAGCCCCTGATCGTCGACGTATCCGAGGGCCGTGCCGAGACGCTTCAGCTCCTGTCCCCCGCTCTTCAAGGACACGCCCACCTTCTCGCGAACGTAGGCCGCGAAGCGGTGCGGCTCCTCCGCGACGGCCTTGCGCTCGGCCCGTGCGAGATACTTCCTGATCGCCAGGCGCGCCTTGTCCGTCTTGACCCAGCCGAACCAGGCCGGGCTCACCTGCGGGTCCTTGGCCTTGACGATCTCGACCTTCTGGCCTGACCTCAGGCGGGTGCCGAGCTTCCTGGGCCTGCCCCCCACGATCGCGCTCGCGGCCCTGTCGCCGAGGTTCGTGTGGATGCTGTACGCGAAGTCGAGCGCGGTCGATCCCTGCGGCAGCTTGATGCTCTGGCCCGCCGGCGTGGTCACGTCGATCTCGGCGAAGAAGAGGCGCCCGGTGACGTCGAGCAGCTCCGAGCCGTTGATGATGTCGAAGCTCTCGACCAGGTCGTGGAGGAACGTCCCCTCCCGCGCCCTCCCGCTCCTGAGGTCGCCGATCACGCCGTACCGGTTGCGCCACTCCATGTCCGAGGTCCGGGCGATCACCGTGATGCGCGAGGCGTCGGGGCCGCGCACGACCGTGTGGATGGACTGGTATCCGTTGATCTTCGGGTTGTTGATGTAGTCCCGGACCAGCTCCGCGTGGAACTTGAACCTCCGGTGCACGACGTTGAGCACCCTGAAGCAGGCGTCCACGTCGCCAACGATGAGGCACAGGTCGAAGGCCGGGATGTCCTGGAGCCGGGCCATGTTCAGCGTCCCGTCCGCACCCTGGGCCAGGCGGTGGAGCGCGAACAGCCCCTTGGGCTGGAACTTGTCGACCGCGTCGATCCCCATGTCGGAGAGATCGGCCTTCACCGCCTCTATCTGCCGGACCATCTCGGCGGCCTTGCGCTTGCGGTCCAGATCCACCCACTCGGCGATCCTGGCGTGCTCCCTGGGCTGGAGGGCCTTGAAGACCGCGTCCTCCATCTGTCGCGCGACCTTGAAGAAGCCCAGCCTGTCCGCGACCGGCACGTAGAAGCGCATGGTCTCCTCGCCGATGCGGACCCGCTTGTCCTCCCTGAACACGGAGAGCGTCTTCACGTTCTCGAACCGGTCGAAGATCTTGAGGATGACGATCCGCAGATCCTCGCTCGCGGTCGCGTGGAGGAGCCGCTTCAGGGTCTCGACGTGGGGATCGATCCCCTCCTCCGCGAGCTCCTTCTTGAGCTTCGTCACTCCGGCCACGAGGTGCGCGACGTCGGCGCCGAAGCGCGCCGCCAGCACCTCCTCGGTGAGCAGCAGGGAATGATCCGCGTCCTCGATCGTGTCGTGCAGGAGGGCCGCCGTCACGCTCGAGTCGGTCAGCCAGTGCTCCGCGCAGGTCCGGGCCACGGCCACGGGGTGCACGATGTACGGATGGCCGTCCATCCGCTTCTGCGAGGCGTGGACCTCGCCGGCGAAGCGGAAGGCCTCGCGGATCAGGTCGGCGCGCACGACCGTGTCGTGCTGCTCGAGCATCTCTATGATGCCCTCGATCTCCTTGCCGAGGTCGACCGACCTTCGATCCCCGAAGAACTTGAGGAGCGGCACGTTTGTAAGTAGAGGCACGTTCGCCTCTCCTCGCTGCGCCGGGGGTCCCCCTGACGACGCCGGCAGACGTATTATAGCTTAATACCAGCGTCTCACACCGGGAAGCCCCGGTTCAAGTTTCCGGCCGGCCCCTGGCCCCTGCCATGATGAGGTCGATGTAGTAGCGCGGCTCGACCTGCGCCTCCGGGATCTCGAGCCGGGCGAACACCTCGGCGACCAGCGCGACGGCCCTCGCCCTGTCCCCCTGCCCGGCGAGGACCTCCACCTCGACGAAGTCGCCCAGGCCCTCAACCCGGTTCAGTTCCACCGTGGCTCCCTCGAACGGCGCGGCAAGGCCGCAGCCCCTGGTGTGCTTGCGCTTCACGACGAGGGGCCGGATGCCCATGTAGC
>CAZGVR010000011.1:5805-17529 GCA_964528945.1 uncultured Myxococcales bacterium | reverse complement strand
GTAGTCACGCGCATCGAGCTCGCGCTCCTCAGACGGTCCACGATGCGCTCCTGGAGCTCGGCGATCCGCCGGTAGTCGACGCGCATCCCCTCGATGAAGTGATCGAGCTTCAGCCCGATCAGGTGGGCGTGGCGGAGCTTGAGCGTGCTGGCGGCCTCCAGGATCTGCAGGCGGCTCTTGAGCTCCCCGGGGAGCGGGATGGCGCAGTAGACCGAGACCTGGCTCCGCTCCAGTGCCTCCATGACCTCCCTCGGGAAGCGGTTCAGCGGCCGCCTTCCGAGCTCCTCCACGACGAAGGCCTGGACCTCGACCCCCAGGTCCTCGAGCGCCCTCGCCATCGCGGCCATCCCGTCGCGCGATTCCTCGTCGGTCACGAGTGTAGCGACGTCCCCGTCTGTGGCGCTCAGGCAGTTGGCGGCCGCGTTCCTAGCGGCGTCGGCGAGCTCCCGCGTCGATTCCGCGGGATGGAGTATATCGCTGGCCTTCGTCGACATTCCTGACCCCCTAGGCGAGGACTATAGTCGAATGATCCATGGTCCGCAATGGAAGCCGCGGAGATCCTGCACTGCGTTCGGCGCCATCAGCCGGCCAGGCCACCGGTGAGCTTCTCCATCTCCTCGAACAGGGGACGACACTCTTCGATCGGCCCGAGTTGCTCGACCAGGAGGCTGGCGGCCTGCACGAGCTTCTTGCGCTGCCGCGCCTCCTCGGCGCCCTTCGTCTCGATGTTGGCCCGCACATTCGCGAGCTCGGCGGCCATCGAGTCCATGCGGGCGTCGAGCTCCCGGCGGTAGGTGAGTATCCGGTCCTCCAGCCGCTGCTTCTCCTCCCGCTGGGCCAGGATGCCCTCCTCGAGCTCGTGCGCGTGCTGCCTGCGGGAAATGAAGTTCGCGTGCAGGGCCCCGGCCTTCTCGTAGGCCTCCCTGAGGACCGCCGGGGCCTCGCCCTTCTTCTCGATATCGTCGATCCTCTGCCTCTCGGTGCGGAGCTCGTCCTCGGCCTCGATGACACGACGCCGGCTCCGCTCGAGAACTGCCTGGCTGGCGTCCAGCTCGCGCTGGAGCCGGGACACCTCGCGGCTCAGCTCCTCCACGCGCCTTCCGAGCTGGGCCTTGGTGTCGCGCAGGCGGTCCTCCACCTGCACGAGCTTGCCTGCCTCGGACGCCACCTCGCCGTCCAGCAGCGCCGCCGCCGCTGTCGTCCGCCAGAGGTCGTCCAGGTTGTTGCCGATCTCCGCAGGCATGCCGCCCGACGGGAATGCGCGTGCGACCATCCGGGCGAAGATCGCGGACCTGAGCGCCCAGATCGAGAACTCGGGCAGGCGGGGCGCCTTCATCTGCTCGCCCGCCGCGCCCCTCGCCCGCCCGTCTTCCTTGTCGGTAGGAACGGGCGTGGGCACGTGGCGCTGCAGCGTCTTGAGATCCTCGAGAAGATGGTGGGCGTCCCTGTAGCGCTCCATCGGGTTCTTCGCGAGGAGCTTGAGGATGATCTTCTCCTCCTCGGGGCCGACGTTGGGGTTGATCTCGGACGGCCTCGGTGGTGCCTTGTGCTGGTGGAGGGTGAAGAGCCGGTCCCGGTCGCGGTCGTCGAAGGGCAGCCGGCCCGTGAGCATCTCGAAGAAGATGACGCCGAGGGCGTACAGGTCCGACGTCTGCTCCGCGTCCTCCCCCCTCGCCTGTTCCGGGGAGATGTACTCCGGAGTCCCGAACACGGATCCCTCCTCGGCGAGGCGTCCCTCCTTGATCACGCGTGCCAGGCCGAAGTCGAAGATCTTCACGAACAGCTTCGGGCCGACCTTGTCCAGGAGGTAGATGTTGTCGGGCTTCAGATCCCTGTGGATCACGCCGAGGTTGTGGGCGCGGGCCAGCGCTGCGCAGACCTGCTCGAGGATGTCGACGGTGGTCCTCAGATCGACCGGGCCGCGCGCAATGATGTTCGAGAGCGGGATCCCGTCCAGGAACTCCATGACGAGGTAGGCGAGGCCGTCGTCGGTCTCGCCATAGTCATAGATCTCGACGACGTGGGCGTGGTTGATCATGTTCGCGGCGCGGGCCTCCCTCAGGAACCACGCCCTGAAATGCTCCTGGCTGCGCTGCTCGGGCTGGATGATCTTGATCGCGGCGACCCGGTCGAGGAAGAGGTGCTTGGCCTTGTAGACCGCCCCCATGCCGCCGACCCCGAGGCGTTGCTCGAGGCGGTAGCGGTTGTGGATGACCCTCCCCAGGAGCGGATCTCGGTTCACGCCTGTGTTCCTGCCGGTGCGATCACCGAGGATAGTGCACCATCATGGCGTCTGGAATCAAGAGAAGGAATCCGGCGCACGGCCGAGGAATCCCTCGACGCAGGGCTGCCGGGCGGCGGTGCCCCGGGGCGGCCGTTGCCGTGCAAGTCCCGGATGTGCCATAGTCCGGGCCGCCATGAAGCTGGTGAGGTACATAGCTCTCGCCACGGGCAGGGGGCGCCGGGACGCCATGGACAGGATCCGTGGAGGGGGCGTGTCCGTGAACGGCGAGCCCGAGACCTCGGCCACCCGGGACGTGGTGCCGGGGAGGGACAGGGTGGTGGTGGACGGCAAGCTCGCGCGCGCGGGGAGCCACGTCCACCTCGTCATGTACAAGCCGCGGGGGACGGTGTGCACGAGGTCGGACCCCGAGGGACGGCCGACGGTCTACGACCTTCTCCGGACTCACCATTCGAAGGCGGCCAGCGTCGGACGGCTCGACTACGACACCACGGGAGCCCTCCTCTTCACCACGGACGGGGAGCTCGCGCAGAGGCTCCAGCGGCCCTCATCGGGAGCGCGGCGGACCTACAGGGTCAAGCTGAGGGGCGACGTGACCGACGCGGCGCTCGAGAGGTGGCGGCAGGGCTTCGTGGTGGAGGGACGGCGTACACGACCGGCGGAGGTCTCGAGGATCGCGACCGATGCACGCGGCGCCGTGGTCATGGTCGTTCTCCGCGAGGGCATGAACCGCCAGATCCACCGCATGGCCGAGGCCGCCGGCCTCACGGCGGTCAAGATACACAGATCCGGCTTCGCCGGGATCACGGTCGAGGGGCTCGCACCTGGCCAGTACAGGGAACTGGGCCCCGACGAGGTCGAGAAGATCTCCAGGATCGGCGGCTCGCCCCGGCCCGTCAGGGGTGCGGCACGCGGGCGCGCCAGACCACACGATCCCCGTCGCCGGCGATGACGTAGCCGCTGGCCGAGGCCTCCACGAGGACGCTCTCGCCGCGCGCCATGCCGACCCGATCGCCCGAGGATGGAGCGATCTCGGCCCTGCCCTCGGTTGCGAGCAGGATCTCGATGCCGTGCCCCGGCTTCGTCTCGTGCCTGGCGCCGGGCGGGAGTCGGATCGCGGACAGGGCGAACTCATGGGCCGGTGTCCGGTAGGACCACTCGTAGGGGCCTTCCTGCCCGGGCTCGATCACTCCCGGGTCGGAGGCCTCGAAGCTGGCCACGGACATGAGCTCCCTGGTGTCCACGTGCTTCCCCGTGAGGCCGCCGCGCACCACGTTGTCCGAGCAAGCCATTATCTCAATGCCCCAGCCTTCGAGGTAGGCGTGGAGCCGGCCAGCGGGCAGGAAGAGCGCCTGGCCATGGTCCAGGATGACGAGGTTCAGGAGCAGGGGAGCGAGGACGCCGGCGTCCCCTGGGTGCTCCTGCGCCAGGCGCGCGATCCATTCGAAGGCCGGATCCCGGCCGGCCAGGCGCGCCGCCGCCCGGGCGGCGGAGTCCACGAGCGCTCCACGCGATTCCGTCTCCATGCCGAGCAGCCCCGAGAAGAGGTCGCGAGCCGTCAGCCCGCCGTCCCCTTCCTCCAGGGCGGCGGTCAGCTCCTCGAGGGACGGGACGCCAAGCGCCCGGACGAGCGACCCCGTGGCCGTGGCGCGCCTGAACCCGGTGAGCGCCACGAACCTCCCCAGGGCTACCAGCAGCTCGGGTTTGTGATGCCCGTCCCTGTAGCACCGGGAGGGGTGCTCGAGCGGGATGCCCAGCGCGTTCTCCCGCTCGAAGCCGAGGCGAGCGAGCACGAGGTCCGGGTGGACCTGGATCGACAGTGGCCTGGATGCGGCCAGGACCTTGAGCATGAAGGGAAGCTCGGCGTCGAAGCGCGCCGCCTCCCACGGGCCCAGGATCGATCCAGGGTCCGATCGTATCAGCTCGTCGAGGCCGACGGTCCCTCCGTCCGCCTGCACGAGGGAGGGCGAGGAAGGGTGCGAGCCCATCCAGATCTCGGCCTGCGGGCCAGGGGAGGGGACCGGCTGCCCGAGCAGCCCGGCGATGGCGTGATGAGAGCCCCACGCGTAGTCCTTGATGGGGTTCGAGAGCCTGTGGATGCCGCTCATGACGGCCGTCGGATTGGCGCTACGGTGAGGGTTGCCGTTGGATCGCGTCCGGGGGTCACTTGCCCTTGGACTTGCCCTTGCCCTGCGTCCCGGTCTTCCCGCCCGCGTCCGGAGGAGCGGCGCCGTCCCCTCCATCGCCCGCAGGCTGATCCGTTCCCGCGCCCTCCTCCCCGGTCTCCCCGCCCTCTACCGGTCCCTCTATTGGCTCGCCCGTGTCGGCCTTCTCCCAGTGGTCCACCTTGCCGTCGCCGTCCGTGTCGTAGCCGATCCGGATGAGATCCCCGGCCTCGTCGTAATGCTCCCACTCGTCCTTGTCGCCATCGCCGTTGCGATCGCGCTCGCTCCGGACCAGCTTGCCCGCATTGTAGTAGTTCCACATGTCGATCTTGCCGTCGAAGTTCGTGTCGTACTCGCTGTGGATTATCTTCCCGTCCTCGAAGTACGAGACGACGTCGATGTTGCCGTCGAAGTCGAGATCCACCTCCTGACGGAGCGGGCGTCCCTCGTCCGAGAAGTAGCGGATTATGTCCTTCTTGCCGTCGAAGTTCAGATCGGTCTCCTTGCACACGAGCACCTCGTGCTCGATGCCCTGGACCGTGACCGTGGCATAGACGTTCCTGACGTCGACCACCGTGTCGTCGTTCAGATCCGTACCCTCGACGCGGTGCCCCTCGGCGTCGCAGCGCATGCGGTCCTCTTCGACGACCTGCGTGCCGCCGGTGAGGCCCTCTGGCGCGGACGGTTCGGTCGCCTCCCCCTTCTTGCCCTTCTTGTCGCCGCAGGCCGCCAGCAGGACGGCGAGCGAGAGGACCAGCATCCCTTGGAACGGATTCATGTGGACACCTCCACTCCGGGGGCCCGGAGGCCCCCAAGCCGGGATATTCCCGACCGCAGAATACATAGTTGATATCCCCCCCGGATTCAAGTTGATGGCCGCGAGTCCTCGGTGACCTGAGGGGCCGGCGGCAGCAGCACGGTGAATGTGGAACCGCGGCCCTCCCTGGAGTCCACCTCGATGGTGCCGCCCGCCTCCCTGATTATCCTGTGGCTGATCGCGAGGCCGAGGCCTGTCCCGTTGTCCTTTGTCGTGAAGAATGGGATGAAGACCTTGGAGAGGATCTGCCTGGGGATCCCGGCTCCCCGGTCCCTTATCGATATCTCGACGAACTCGCGCTCCCTCGGCTCCGTCATGTCGGACCAGAACGGGGTACGCCGGACGCGGCGCGTTCGCACGTCCACGGAAGGGCCGTCCGGCGAGGCCTCGATCGCGTTCTTGAGGAGGTTCCAGAAGACCTGCGCCAGCTTCTCCTCGCCGATGCGTACAGGCGGGAGCCCCTCGGTCAGGTTGACCTCTATCGGCCCGCCCCGCCCCGGGCTCTCCACCTCCATGAGCTTCATGGTCCGCTCCAGGACCGAGTTCACGTTCGTGGCCTCCGTGTCCTCCCGGGAAGGCCTGGCGTAGTCCAGGAACGAAGAGACCACCCTGTTGAGCCGGTCGACCTCCTGTATGATGACCTGGTGGAACTCCTTTTCGGGCGGACGGGACCTGCCGTCCCCCGACTCGTCCTCGGGGTCGCCGTCACCGGCAGTCAGGTACTGCACGGCCGCCTTGATCGAGCCGAGCGGATTCCGGATCTCGTGGGCCAGGCCGGCGCTCATCTCGCCTATGGCAGCAAGACGGTCCCTCTCCTTTATCTTCTCGAAGGCCGACCAGGTTCTTGAGGAGACGGAGGTCCTCGGGGGAGAAAGCTTCCTGGAGCCGGGAGTCCCTCACGCCGATGAGCCCGAACGTGAGGCTCCCCTCGCGGACCGGGAGGACCACGTCGGCCTTCATGTCCTCCATGACCTCGAGGACCGATTCGAGCACCGGCTCGCCGCCCCTGTCATCTCCGCCCCGGGTGGCCCTGAGCTCTCGCCGGATTGTCGACGCCACGGCCATGCCGTCCCTGTCCAGGCGCTCCAGCAGGCCCCGCATCCTGGCCACGCCGATCTCGGTGACGGTCGCGGGCTGCTCGAGCACCGTCCGAAGCAGGTACTTCTGTCCCTCCGCGTCCACGAGGTAGAAGCAGGCCTGCGTCATCCTGCCGGAGCGCTTCAGCCCCTCCATGAGGACCGAGGCGATCTCGTCGATGGACAGGATGCGCCCGATGCGCCGCCTCGTGTCCTCGATCGTGTTCTCGAAGTCGAAGCGCTCCCTGAGGAAGAACGCCCCGATCCGCTGCTCGACCCAGGATCGGAGCGGGTCGAAGACGATGAGGATGACGAAGGCCGCGGCCATCGCGTTTACGAAGAAGATCGCGCCCGACGGATTGAGCCTGACCAGACCCCAGAAGATGCCCGCGAACACCAGGGCGAGGGCCACCGTGATCGTGAGCCGGCCCAGGAGCTCGTAGAGGTCGAGCAACCTGAACTGGAAGAGTGCCTGCGACAGGATGTAGAGGAAGATGGCCGTGATCACCGGACCCATGGGCGGGAACGGGACGCCCACCACGGGCAGGTAGTCGGCGATGGAGAGCGCCGCGGCCGCCGAACCGCTGAAGACGAGGTACAGGATTCGGGTGGATTCCACTCGGCTCTCGATCGTCCGCGAGCGCGAGTAGAGGTAGTAGAGGCTCGCGTAGAGCATGATGGTCGCGTACATGACCACCAGCACGCCCGCCCAGTACTTCGGGAGCAGGGGCGGAACGGCCGCGCCCGCCACCAGCGCCGCCGCCACGTAGGAGAATATGACGAGCCGTGAACGCTTCCGGCGGTCGCCGCCCAGGAATGCGCGGAAGAAGGCCAGGGCGCCCTGCGGGACCAGGATCGCGGCGAGCAGAGACCCCCTGAACAGGATCTCGTGGCCGCCCAGCACCTGGTACAGGAACTGCATCAGCTGGTGCAGGCCTACCGTGACGGCCAGGACCAGGAAGAGGTTCTCTCGCCGGGTCCTCTCGGCCCGCAGGGACACCGACACCGCGATGGCGGCCGTGAATATGAACCCGAGCAGCGAGCTCTGCAGCATCGGGTTCGTGGCGATGGGGTGCATTACCCCTCGAATGTGTCACGCCGGAGCGCCGCGGATCAAGCCCGGCCTTTCGGGGGCCGTGTGCGTGCGCGAGGAGCGGTGTCGGGACGTAGAGGACTAATCGTCGGCGCGTGGAGCGGGAGGAGTGGGCGGAGTCCCGTTCGCGGGAGGAGCTGGCGCCGGTGTGGTCGTCGACACGGTCACGATCTTGGCGACGCTCGACCCGAGCGCGGGCTGGGGGTTCGGATCCGTCTCCCGGTCCGGCGTCTGTCCGCCCGACGTGTCCATGGAGCGCAGCGAGACGTCGTCGGTCGGCGTGGACCCGCGGTCCTCGCTCCCGACGTCGCCCTGGTAGCTGGCCTCGATGAGCTTGAGGGCCTCGCCCACGTTCGGCATCGTGTCTATGCACAAGGGGTAGCCATCCTCGAGAACCAGCACGAGGTCCTCTGCTCCCTCGATGGGGCTGAGCTCGACCGACCCCTGGACCCTCCCGGCGACGTCCCGGCACCCCTGCTCGGCCCCGAGCTGCACGGCCTCGATCACGGTGAGACCGGAGAGCTCGCGGCCCGGATCAGGCAAGGGTGCCCCGTCCTGCCCGCACCCCGCGAGGGCAGCGATCCCTCCCGCGAGGCCGACCATGATTACCTTGCTAGCGTGGCGCATGGCGTCACTCCTCCGTATCTTCGGCGTCCCTTGGCACGCCATGGAATTTCACGAGCTGCGAGAGCCGCGGCCTCTTCATGCCGAGGATCGACGCGGCCTTCGTGATGTTTCCTCCGCTCTCGTCGAGCGCCGCGGCTATGCACCGGCGCTCGACCTCCTTCTTGAACTGGGGCAGGCTCACGTCACCCAGGAGGACCTGGCCCAGGTCCAGCGAGAGCCCGCCAGCCCCGGCCTCCCCGTGGCCTCGGCCGGCCGCCCGTTCAACCCGCGGCGCGGGCTGGTCATTCCCATCACCGCCGTCCAGGAACCTGGCAATCTCGCTCTGGGTGATCGAGCGGCCCTCCGCGAACAGGACCGCGGAGCGGATGGTGTTCTCCAGCTCGCGGACGTTGCCGTGCAGGGGCATGTTCTCGAGCAGGGCGAGCGCGCCCTCGGTCAGCGAGGGCGTGCGCCTCTCCAGCCCGAACTCCCTGGCCGTGCGGTCGAGGAAGCTCAGCGCGAGCAGGCGGATGTCTTCCCTCCGCTCGGCAAGCGACGGGACCTGGACCCTGAGGCCGCGAAGCCGGTAGTAGAGATCCTTGCGGAACCGCCCCGATCCCACCTCCGCGGCGAGATCCCGGTTGGTGGCCGCGATGATCCTCACGTCCACCGGGATCGGCTCGGATCCGCCGACCCTGTGGACCGCCTTCTCCTCGAGGACGCGCAGGAGGTTGACCTGCGTGGACGGCTGGACGTCGCCTATCTCGTCCAGGAAGAGCGTTCCGCCCGATGCCGCCTCGAACCATCCCCTGCGGCGCCTTATGGCGCCGGTGAAGGCGCCGCGCTCGTGGCCGAACAGTTCGGACTGGAGAAGGGTCTCCACGAAAGAGGCGCAGTTGATCTTCACCAGCGGACGGTCCGCCCGCCGTCCGAGCTTGTGGATGGCTTCTGCCACGAGCTCCTTGCCCGACCCGCTCTCTCCGGTCACGAGGACCAGGTCGTCGAGTGGTGCAACGCGGCAGATGGTGCGGTACATGGCCTGCATGGCCTCGCTGCGTCCGATCAGCCGCGGGTAGGGCGACGGTGTCTCCGCGCGGCCCGCGGGCACCAGGGCAGCGGCAGGCCGGGCATCCTTGGCGGGAGCTCCCATGGAGCCCGCGCGCCTGGAGAGGAGGTCCAGCCTGCGTCTCGAGGGCATGGCGTCGAACGACGCGTGATGCTCCGCGGGCACCCGCGCGCGGATCGCCGAGTCGACCTCGATCGCCTGCGCGATGTGCCTTGCGGCGAACACGGTGTCCCCGCGATCGAGCTCGGCCTCGGCGAGCGACACCAGCGCCTCGGTCTCGCCTTCCAGATCGCCGGACGCACGCAGGAGATCCAGGGCTCCAGTGAGCAGGGTATCGGGCTTGCCTCCGGAGAGCCGTTCCAGCCGGCCGCGCTCCAGCAGGATCCGCGCCTCCACCCGGCGATCGCCCTGGAAGTGGTGCTCTGCCTCGGTGATCAGATCGCGTGCGGCCCCGCAGTCCCCGACCGCGAGGGCGGCCGAGGCCTGCCACACGAGGGCCTCTGCCCTGTGCGGTCCGTCCCCGAGCCCTGCGAAGACCCGGTCCGACTCCCCGAACACGGCCCGGGCCGTGCCGCAGTCGCCCGCGAGGAGGGCGATGCGCCCGTCGAGGAGCATGCCCTCGGCCTCGACCTGGGAATGGGGGTTCCCCTCGCTCGTGGATTGCCCCCACCTGCGGGTGGCGCGTGCCTTCCCGGCCTCGCCGAAGCGGACGTAGATCTCGCCAAGGTTGTTAGCGATGCGGGAGAGGTACTCCGGATTCCCGAGCCACCGCAGGAGGGCGAACGCTGCCCTGTAGTGCCGCATGGCCTCCCGGTAGTCCCGGAGCATGTGATGGACGGTGGCGAGGTTCTCCCTGGCGATCGCCTCCTCGCGGTAGAAGCCGCGCTTCCCGGCCTCCCTCGCCGCCTCCGCGAAGAGCTTGCGTGCGCTGCACAGGTGCGACAGGCGCATCCGCGCTATTCCCGAGTTGATGCGTGCGATCGTCGCGTGCCGCTCGAGGCCCTCGCGACGAGCCTCGCGGAGGTTCCCGGCGAAGATGCGCTCGGCCTCCGCGTATGCGCCCCGGGCGAGGTGGATCTTGCCGATCGTGTTCCGTGCCCTTGCGCGCTCCTGGGCAGGAGCGTCGGCCGAGGCCACGATGTCCCGGCAGAGGGACGAGGCCTCGTCCAGGTTGCCCCGTGCGTACTCCGCCTCGGCCAGCGCGGTCAGCAGGGGCTCGGCACGACCAGGTGCCCTACGCCCGCTCCGGGCTGCGAGGGCCGCCCGTATGCAGTCATGGGCCTCGTGCACGCGTCCGGAGGCGATGAGGTTGCGAGCGAGAGAGACGTCGTCCTCCTCGGTGCGCCGGGATGCGGGGATGGACATGAGGCTGGCGGCAGCCTCGAGGGATGCCCCGGCATCGGCCTGGAGACCCGCAAGGACCCTGCGGAGGCGCAGGGTCTCCGAGTCGCGCCCGGATCCTGCCAGCACCTCCAGCGACTCGACCAGCATGGCGGTCGCCAGCGGGCGCATGTCCTGTGCGAGGCGCTGCTCGATCCCCTGCCCGGCCGTGCGCGCCACGGCCGCCGGATCGCAGGCGCCGATTGCATGGCGCCAGCGCGCGATCGAGACCGCCGGTCCGCCCGGACGCCGCTCGAACGTGTCCAGAAGCCTTGCGTGGTAGGCCGCGAGCTCCCTCCCGGGGAGGCTCGACTGGGAAGGGACCCCGGCCGGTCTCTCGCCGGCGAGAGCGACCAGCGCTCCGGGCCCCCTTCCCGAACGCTCGAGCACGATGGAGGCGCGCTTCAGCCGTTCCACGGTCCCTGCACCGGCAAGGTTCTCGACCTCGGCCACGGTCAGGGGCTCGCTCGCCAGATCCAGGAACCTGAACGCCCTGAGCGTCTCTACCGTCATCCGAGGCGCTTGATCCGCCTCCATGGAGAAAGGCGCCCTTGCCCTCACGCGGCGCGCTGCCGGGTGGTCGGCCAGGGCCCGGGATCCCGGGCTGCCGTCGTCGAGCACGACGATGGCGACCGCAGGGGCGGGCGCCCCGTTGAACGGCGAGGAGTCCTCGTTGCAGTCGAGGAGCACGTCTGCAAGGAGGCGCGTGCGCTCGTCGCAGCGTCCCGGTCCGTCCATGAACAGAACGACCGGTCCGTCCCCCACCGGGCCCAGGCGTCCGAGCTCCTCGCGCACGTCGTGCAGCTGCCTCTCCCTGAAGGCCATCGGGTCGTGGCCGATCTTCTCCGCGGTTCTCGGGGACGCATGTGTACGCTTCCCCTGGTCACGGGGCCTCACCGCAGAGCGCAGCTGGAAGCCCAGCCTCCTGAACATCTCCCGGCCCATGCCGGTAGGATCGTTCTCTATGAAGAGGATGTGCGCCCCGCTCGATGCTCCGAGTGCCTCCCTGGTCCACTCGTGCACCAGCTCTGGCATGTGAAGGCGTGCTGGCATGCTAACCCGCTTCGATTATAGGACAAATGGGGTTTCTCGACAACGAGTGTTAGTTTTCTATCGATCCGGCTCGGGCATGCCCGGGCCAAGGCCCTGCTCGAGCGGCGATTCCAGGTCATTGCAGGCCGCGGGCTCAAGCAGTAAATGAGCCTCATGACTTCGAACAAGCACGTCCCATCGATCGCGCTGGCTATCGCGGCCGCCCTGCTCCTCGCCTCTGGCCCGA
>CAZGVR010000011.1:2916-5676 GCA_964528945.1 uncultured Myxococcales bacterium | reverse complement strand
CCCCCCCCCGCCGGCCTGACCTCGGGTTCGAGCGCCTACCTGGTCGCCTGGAACCCGGCGGCCATGACGCTGAACACCGGCTGGGAGATCGACTACTTCCACTCGGAGATCTCCGGCAGACAGGACCTGCTCGCGGGCACCGGTGACGGCCTCTACGCAACTACGCCCGTGTTCGGGCCCATGCACGCGGGCCTGGGCATCGAGTTCGTGAGACCCCCGCGCTCCTACCTCCTCCCGCACCACGAGGCCGGATACTCCGGAGCATCCTGGGTGATGGCCGCTTTCGCCCTGGCGTTCGACGTCGGCCGCGTGCTGTCGGTCGGCACGGGCCTGAGGGCCTGGTTCTCCCCTGCGGATCACGAGCGGATGAACGGACTGGTCAGCTGGGACATCTCGATCCACCTCCACGCGAGCCAGTACTGGTCCATGTTCGCGGCCGTCTACGACATAACGGCGCCGGCCAAGGGCGGAACGCTGCCAATGGAGCGCACATGGGCTGGGGGCGTGTCCTTGAGGCCGCTGGGTCGCGACTTCCTGACCCTCACCGCCGATGATCTCGTCGGGGAGCGTACCGGGAACGACACGCTGCGCCTCTCCCTCGAGATAGAGCCGATCCGCGGCATCGGACTTTCGGCCACGGCCGGTCTGCTCTTCGGCCGCGACTTCCCCCTGCCGCGGACCGGCGGGTACGGCCTGAAGGACGTGCAGGTCTCGATCGCGATCCGGATCGACATGGCACGCGTGGGCCTGTGGTCATCGTTCCAGTTCTCGGCAAAGGGCCACCAGGGGGTCCAGGGGTTCGGCGGATCGCCTCTCCTGGGATGGTCGGTCGGGATCAGGCTGTCCGGGGAGAAGCACCACACTGTCATGGCCCCCGGCCGGTACGTCGTGCTCGACCTTTCCGGGGCCACGAGCGCGGCGGGGGTGCTCGCAACCGTGCTCCGGATGGAGCGGCTCAAGAGGGACGGGTCCGTGGACGGAGTCATCCTGGACACGCGCGACTTCAGCGCCACTCCCGGCGTTGTGCAGGATCTGCGGGAGGCCCTGGACGGCCTGCGCGAGAAGGGCAAGAGGGTCGCGTGCCGCGGGGACGAGCTGAGCGGATCGGCGTACTACCTGTGCACGGCCGCGGACGCCATCTACGTGGGTCCGGCGGGCGGGGTGAGGCTGTCCGGCTACAAGATGAGGATCATATACTACACAGGCCTCCTCCGGAAGCTCGGAGTGAACGTCGAGATAGTGAAGGTCGGAAAGTACAAGTCCTATCCGGAGCAGTTCACTCTGGGTGGGCCGTCCGAGGCGTCCGTCGAGGAGCACGAGGCGCTGCTGGCGGCGGCCTGGTCGACGCTGGTCGACGACGTGGCCGCGGGCCGGGGCAAGGATCCGGCCTCCATGGCGGAGGTCCTGGGCAGGGGGCCGTTCAATGCCAAGGAGGCCTTCGAGGCCGGCCTGGTGGACGGGATCGCCTACCCGGACGAGGTGCAGGACCTCCTCGCGGAGGAGACGGGGAAGCCGATCAAGGTCGACGCCTCCTACTGGAGCACCCCCTGGAAGCCGGAGGCCTGGGTCGCTGGGAGGACCAGGGTCGGCGTGATAGTCGTGGACGGCGGGATAGTCGAGGGAAAAAGCAAGAAGATACCTCTGCTCAACATCGGCATGGCCGGGGACGAGACCCTGGTCGAGGCGATAGACGGGGCACGCGAGGATCCATCGATCGCCGCGGTCGTGCTCAGGGTCGAGTCGGGCGGCGGGTCGGCGGTTGCCTCGGACCGGATCTGGCGGGCGGTCCAGAAGCTTGCCGAGAAGAAGCCGGTCATCGCATCCATGGGCGGCGAGGCCGCCTCCGGCGGCTACTACATCGTGGCGCCTGCCACAGAGGTGTGGGCCAACCCGTCCACGGTGACGGGATCAATCGGCCTCTTCTACGGGAAGGCCGACCTCTCCGTGCTCCTCGAGAAGCTCGACGTGAACGTCTCCACGTTCAAGCAGGGTGGCGGCAAGTCGGACATGGAGAGCTGGCACAGGCCGTACACTCCAGAGGAGTTCGCCTATCTCGGGGACCGGGTGAACCACTTCTACAACGTCTTCCTGGAGCGCGTGGCCGCGGGGAGGGACAAGACGCGCGAGGAGGTGGATGCGATCGGGCAGGGCCGGGTCTGGACCGGGGATCAGGCCAAGGACATCGGCCTGGTGGATGGCATAGGCGGGCTGCCGTCGGCCATCCGCAGGGCAAGGGCGCTGGGCAAGGTCCCGGCGTGGGTTCCGGTGGCAGACCTCACGCCCGGCCCCGGGCTCATCGGCAAGATCGTCGGGATGCTCTCGGGCGCTTCCGCGTCCGATTCCTCGGGAATCCTCGATCTCGCGGCCCTGGTCGCCCGCACCGCCGGCCTGGACGCCGTGTATCCGACGGCGTGGGTCCTGCTCCGCGACGAGGAGACGCCGGCGGCCATGTCCCCGCTCACCATCGAGATGGACTAGGGCGCCGGAGCCGCCTCGAGGATCGCAGAGCACGACCCGGCCAGGCAGCGCAGGTGAAGCGCGCAGCCCAGGTCATCCCAGCACGGATCGCCGACCGCGCCCTCGTAGGCGGAGCATGTGCCCTCGCGGCAGGTGTCTCCGGGTTGGCAGTCGTCGTCGGACTCGCAGGAAGGGGTGCCTGCACCGCCCTGGAAGGCCGGCGGGGCGGCAGCCTGCCTCGGCCTCGGCCCGCCGGCCGCCGCCGCGAGCGCGAGACCCATGGCGGCTGCAACCGGGCGCTTC
>CAZGVR010000011.1:0-2906 GCA_964528945.1 uncultured Myxococcales bacterium | reverse complement strand
GGGAGCTTCACAGGATGTCCACGCGGCGATCCGTGCCGGGGGAACCCTCGTCCGCGTCTCGCTCGCCCGCCGTCGCCGCGACCAGCTTGTCACTGGGCACGCCCTTTCCGACGAGGTATTCGACCACTGCGACCGCGCGGGAGAGGCCCAGGACCAGGTTGTAGTCCTCGTCGCCCGCCGAATCGGTCCTTCCCAGGACGGTGTGGCTATTGCCGTCCGCGAGGCAGGGCGCGAGCCTGTCGAGGATCGCCATGGCCTCCGCGCCGACCTCCGACGAGTCGAACTCGAAGTACACGGGCACGATCTCGCAACCCGATGACTGGGGAGGCTTCTTCTTGCCGGCCTTCTTCTTTGCCGACGCCTTCTTGGCCTGCTCGGGCGCGGCCTGGCACGAGCCAGCGTTGCACTCCTCCCCCGGAGGGCAGTCCGCGGAGTTGAAGCAGCCCGCGCAGATGCCCATTGCGCACACCTGCCCTGGGCCGCAATCAACGGCGGCATCGCACCCGGCGAGGACCAGCGTGCACGCCCCCTCCACGCAGGCCTGGCCCTCGCCGCAATCCGTGTCCAGCGCGCAGTACACGCAGCTTCCGGCCGCGCACTTCTCCCCTGCGCCGCAGTCCTCACTGCCATGGCAGATCGGAATCTCGGGCCCCCCGCACCCCGTAGACGGGGTGAAGAGGAGTGCGAGCGCGAACGGGATCCGGAGGCATCCTCTCATGCGGCGGAATGTAGCAGCCAGCCAGCCGGGACGGCAACCCCGGCGTTCCCTTGCCGTCGGCTCAGTAGCCCGGGCCCTTCCCGATGTCCGCGGTCATGGTGCGCGGAACGCGGTCCATGGCCTCCTCCCACGAGCCCGTTTCGAGGTACTCGTAGCGGGCCCATGCCGTGAGGACCCTCCTTATGTAGTTGCGGGTCTGGGCGTACGGGATGAGCTCCACGAACACGTCTCCCGGCACTGGCGCATGGGCGCGCAGCCATCGGTCGAGGTTGTGAGGGCCTCCGTTGTAGGCGCCGATCGCCGCCGGGAGGTTGCCCGGGAACATCCGGACGAGCCTGCCGAGGTAGGCGGTGCCCCACCTGACGTTCGTCACTGGATCGTAGACCGCGTCCTCCGACCAGGTCTCGCCCAGATCGGATGCGATCCCCGTGGCGGTCGCGGGCATCAGCTGCATGAGGCCTCCGGCGCGCGTCTGCGAGACGGCGTCCGGATCGAACATGGACTCCTGCCGGATGATGGCGTGCGCGAGCAGGGGGGGGATCCCTGCCTTCGACGAGCTCTCCGGGATCGAGGCCCAGCCCGGCTCCGGGTAGAGCAGCCGCCACCACTCGAGCCTCCCCTTCCCCTTGTCGCCGTCCCAGTCGTCGTCCTCCCTGCTGGCCGCGTACCGGATGACCAGGGACTCGGCACCGGCGCACCCGCTCAGGCGGCCGAGGGACCCGGGATCCGATCCGTGGGCCTCGACTAGTTCGTCCCGCCAGCGACGCATCTCCTCCCTCGCGTCGTGGTCCAGGCCGGCCTCCAGGAGGGCCGCGACCACCGGAGGCAGGCCCTCGCACGAGGCCCCGGAGGGCGCGTGTGCCGGCGGAGGGCCGAGGATCTCCAGGGGATCTGGCGGCTTGCGGCCCATGTCCAGGAGCCTCCGCGACGAGAGAAGGGCGTAGTAGTTCAGCGGCCAGCGGCGCGCGACCTTCTCCAGCAGCGCAGCCCCGGCGTCATCCTTGCCCAGGGCCAGGCCGACCACCCCCTGCCAGTAGGCGGCCCTCGCACGTGACATGCCCTCCGTGGCCTGGGCCTCGTACTCGCCGAGCAGCGAGAGGGCCTGCTCGTTCCGTCCTTCCAGGTGGCAGGAGAAGGCGATCATCCACAGGGCGCTCCCCCGATCGTCGCCTGACCACGCTCCGTTCCTCAGGTGTGGCAGGTACCGCGTGCGCACCGACTTCCAGCGTCCGGCCTCGTAGTCCATCACGAGGAGCTGCATGAGTGCGTCGTCCCTGAAGGGGGAGGCCTCGAACCTGGCCAGGTAGGACCTGTAAGCGAGGGAGGCCTTCACCGTGAGCCCTAGCCTCTGCATGCACCTGACGGCCATGTAGCCGGCCTCGGCGGCGATCGCGTCCTTGCCCTTCGCCAGAGGCTCGAAGAGCGCCTGGGCCTCCGCCCATGCGTTCCTCGCCAGGTAGACGCAGTTCGCGCGCATGAGCGCGGCCTCGCGCGCCCGTGCAGGCGAGAGCCCGGGGCCCACGCCCTCCAGCTCGGCGGCCGCTCTTGCGAGGCGCTTCTCCTCCATCCGGCGCTCAGCCCTCTCCATCCTCTGCGAGGCCGTGAGGGTCCAGCCCTGGGACAGCCTCGCGAGGGATTCGAGGGCGAGGTCGGCCTGTGGGCGCTCCGGGAAGCTCACGGCAACGTGCTCGTAGCGAGCGATGGCCGCCTTTGCGCGGCCGCTCCTCTCGAGGGCGCGAGCCCAGTGGAGGTCGAGCGAGGCCGAGTCCACGGTCGGAGGCACGCCGCTCGCCGCCCGCGCCGCGTACTCCTTGGCCGCTGCCTCCGCTTCGCCCGAGGCCAGCAGCGAGTCGGCCGCCCGAACGTGCGCGAGCGGTGCGAAGCGGCTGCCCTTCATCCCGGCGAGCTTCCGGTAGACCGGAAGGGCCTCGGCGGGCCGCTCGTCCAGGAAGAGCGACTCGGCCAGATAATAGAGCCTGTAGTCCTCGAGGATGCCTCCCTCCATCCCGGGGGACGCGAGCGTCTCCGCGGCCTTTGCGAATCGGCCCTCCCTGAAATCGGCCATGGCGTCGTGCAGGGTCTTGCCGCCGCCCTCCGCAGGTGACGAGGGCACGAGGGCCTCCTCGCCGTCACCGGGCCTGCCGGTCGCGGTCCCCTGGTCCGCGCCCCTGCCCACGTCGCCCTTCCC
>CAZGVR010000010.1:15047-17860 GCA_964528945.1 uncultured Myxococcales bacterium | reverse complement strand
TTCGACTCGCTGGCCGCGGCCGGATCCATGATGGGCTCGGGCGGGCTGATCGTGATGGACGAGCGGACCTGCATGGTGGACGTGGCCCGCTACTTCATCGACTTCCTGGTGGACGAGTCGTGCGGGAAGTGCACTCCGTGCCGGGAGGGGCTCTTCGCCCTGAGCCGCATCCTCCGGAGGATCTCGGCCGGCGAGGGCGAGGCCGGGGACATAGGGCTGCTCGAGGACCTGTGCTTCACGGTGGGGGCGACGAGCCTGTGCCAGCTCGGGGCCACGGCCACAAACCCGGTCATGAGCACGCTCCGCTACTTCCGCGAGGAGTACGAGGAGCACATAGTGCAGCACCGTTGCCGGGCCGGCGCCTGCAAGGCGCTGATCGCCTACTCGATCCTCCCGGAGAAGTGCACGGGATGCATGGCATGCCTCAAGCCCTGCCCCTCGGCCGCGATCGCGGGCAGGAAGAAGACGCCCCACGTGATAGATCGCGACAAGTGCATCAAGTGCGGGATCTGCAGGGAGGTCTGCACGTACGACGCCGTGGAGGTGATGTGACCATGCCGCCCAAGATCCAGAAGGTCACGGTCACGGTCAACGGGAAGGACGTGGAGGTCGAGAAGGACTCCTTCCTCCTCGGCGCGATAAGGAAGGCCGGGTTCGAGGTGCCGACGCTGTGCCACCACCCGGACCTCGCGCCGGACGGCAACTGCCGCCTCTGCCTCGCGGAGGTCGGGGAGGGGCAGAAGCGCAAGCTCGTCACGTCGTGCAACTACCCGGTGCGCGGCCCGCTGACCGCGTTCACGGAGACCGAGGACATCGAGCGGCACAGGCGGGTCCTCGCCGAGATGTACCTCGGCCGCTGGCCGTCCGTGCCGCTCGTCAGGGAGGTCGCGACGAGGTGCGGGGTCACGTCCTCGAGGCTGGCGAGCGATCTCACTGACGAGGACCCGCTGTCCTGCATCCTGTGCGGGCACTGCGTCAGGGCCTGCGACGAGTTCGTGCAGGAGGGAGTGCTCGAGTTCGCCGGCCGAGGCATCAAGCGACACCTGACCATGCCGTTCGGCGAGGTCGACCACCACTGCATCGAGTGCACCTCGTGCGCGCACGTATGCCCGACGGGCGCCATCAGGATCGTGGACGACAAGAACAGGCCGCTCGACGCGCGCAGGATCCGCGACGCCGGCATGAAGGTCAACGCGGAGATGGCACGGCTCGACAAGAGGCAGAACCGGATGAGGGAGGTGGGAACCGCCAACCTCACGGAGATCATGGACGCCTACGATCTCCTCCCGGTCCACAACTACCGGTTCGGCTCGCATCCGGACGCGAAGAACCTGCACAGCGGGGTCTTCAAGAAGCGGCACTGGACCCAGGGCGTGCCGGACGGCTGCTGGCGCGGCTGCTCCATGGCGTGCGCCAAGGGAGTGGACCGCTTCGAGCTCAGGACCGGCCCGTACAAGGGCCAGAAGGTGCTGGTGGACGGGCCAGAGTACGAGACGGTCGCGGGCGCCGCCAACATGGGGTGCTTCGACGCCGACTTCACGGTGGAGTTCAACTTCTACTGCGACACCTACGGCATCGACACGATCTCCGCGGTGACCACCATCGCGTTCGTCATGGAGTGCTTCGAGGCGGGCGTGATCACCGAGAAGGAGACCGGAGGCCTCCGCCTCCGGTTCGGGGCCACGGAAGAGGTGCTGACCCTGCTCCACCAGATGGCCGAGGGAAAGGGGTTCGGCGTGGACGTGGGCCAGGGCGTGCGCTGGCTCAAGCGCAAGTGGGCGGAGGGGGGCAAGGACGCGGCCTTCCTGGCCGACATAGGCATGGAGGTCAAGGGCCTCGAGTTCTCCGAGTACGTGACCAAGGAGTCGCTCGCTCAGCAGGGCGGGTACGGCTTCGCGGTCAAGGGGCCGCAGCACGACGAGGCCTGGCTCATCTTCATGGACATGGTCAACAACCAGATCCCGAGCTTCGAGGACAAGGCCGAGGCCCTGTACTACTTCCCGCTCTTCAGGACGTGGTTCGGGCTCATGGGCCTTTGCAAGATCATCTGGAACGACGTGGTGCCGGCCGACAACTTCATGGAGAAGGAGCCGCACAAGATCCCTGGCCACGTGCGCGGCTACTGGCAGTTCTTCGAGGGCCTGAGCGGAGTGCCCATCGACGAGAAGAAGATGCTCGACCAGTCCGCCCGCGTGTACAACCTCCAGAGGGTGCTGTGCCTCCTCCTGGGCTTCGGCACGCGCGAGCACGACAAGGTGCCGTACAGGGCAATGGGACCGGTCACCAGGGAGGAGTACGAGTCGCGCGCCGAGCGCTACGACAAGCAGCTCGCCGCGATCGGGGTCGACGTGGCAGGCAAGGCCACGGACGAGAAGCTGAAGGTCCTGCGCGCGCACCGCGAGCAGCGCTACGAGAAGCTCGCGGACGCGGTGTACGCGAGGCGCGGATGGACGCCGGACGGGGTGCCGAGGATATCGCGGCTGAAGGAGCTCGGCATCGATCTCCTGCAGATCGTGGACATCGTGAAGAATGACCAGTAGCCGCTTCGCGAGGAACGTCCCTGGCACGGCCGAGAAGCTGGCAGGCCGCTGCGTTGGCATCGCGGGCTGCGGCGGCCTTGGCTCGAACGCGGCCATCGCGCTCGCCCGCGCGGGCGTGGGCAGGATGATCGTCGCGGACTGCGACGTGGTCGAGGAGTCCAACCTCAACCGCCAGCACTACTTCACGGCCGACATAGGGCAGCTCAAGGTGGACGCCCTGTCCCGCCACCTCCTCGGGATAAACCCGGACCTCGCGCTCGAGGCCAGGAACGT
>CAZGVR010000010.1:14012-15037 GCA_964528945.1 uncultured Myxococcales bacterium | reverse complement strand
ACGTCCGATAAGGCGCCCGCCCACATCGGCCCGGCCCACGTGCTGGTCGGGGCGTTCGACAGGGTAGAGAACCAGCGCTGGCTCATCGGCGCGTGGTGCAGGAGCTTCCCTGACCGCCCGATCGTGTGCGGGAACGGGCTCTCGGGCCTTGGGCGGCTCGATGCCCTGAAGGTGGAGCGGATCGGCAACGTGGTTTTCTGCGGCGACGGGGAGACCGACATGACGCTCGGCCTGTCCTCTGCCAGGGTGGCAGTCGTTGCCGCCATGGAGGCCAGCGTCGCCATCGACCTTATGCTGCGATGATAACCGTGAACGGCACCCCCCTGCCCTGGCGCGAGGGCATGACCGTGTCCGAGGTGCTCGCGCGCATGGACTACACCGCGATCAACCTGATCACGGTGTTCGTGGACGGCGTCCACGTCCCGGAATCGGACTACGACGCTCACGTGGTGAAGGACGGCGCGGACGTGCGGGCCGTCCACATACATCACGGGGGGTGAACGGCGTCCGGCTTTCAGCCATGCCGGGCGAGTGGCGGGGTATCTTCTTCGGAGACTGGAAAGAAGTGGTGAGGATGAGTCCGCATGGGAATTCCCGGTTGGAGATCATGAGGGGCAGTGCTGTGATCTTCGCATTTGTATCCATAACCAGTTGTCATGGATACAGGGATCGCGGAGATTCCTCTACTGACGAACCGCTGGACATTCCGGACACATATGTCGACCAGGATTCCTTCACCGACCTCGATCTGGATTCTGCTGCTGATGCTCTGCCGACCATGCCTGCGTTCGTCAGGGTTTCAGCTGGGACGTTCACTATGGGATCGCCCATCGACGAACCCGGACGAAATGACGAAGAGACCCAGCACCTGGTGACATTGACCCACGACTTCGAGATCATGGCGACCGAAGTGTCACAGGAAGATTATCACTCTCTCATGGGCTATAACCCCTCGTACTTCACAGCGTGCGGTGGTCATTGCCCCGTTGAGACGGTGAGTTGGTACGAGGCCGCTGCATACTGCA
>CAZGVR010000010.1:6305-14002 GCA_964528945.1 uncultured Myxococcales bacterium | reverse complement strand
CGACCTCGGGCTGGACACCATCGAATCCGGCAACGCGCTCTCCGTGGCGACAGGATTGGCAGCTTGCTACGAATGCGACGGGACTGGCGTGGGCTCGACATGTGCACCGATAGCTTCCTTCTCATCTCCCTTCGAATGCCCTGGATACCGTCTTCCGACAGAGGCTGAATGGGAGTATGCGGCACGCGCCGGGACCACCGCGTCGACGTACAACGGGACCATCGACTCCTCGCACATGTTTTGCGAGGGACCGAATCCAATCCTGGACCCCATCGCCTGGTTCTGTGGCACCTCTGCCGTCACGTATGAAGGGTGCGACGATATCACCCTGGAAGGGGGGCCAAGCTGCGCCGGACCACATCCGGTCGGTGAGAAGATGCCTAATGGATGGGGGCTGTACGACATGGCTGGCAATATCTGGGAATGGTGCGAGGACTGGTTCCAGCATGACCTGGGCCCCGGACCTGCCGAGGATCCGTGGGGGCCGCCGACCGGATACTCCCGGATACTGCGCGGCGGCGGCTGGATAACGTACGCGCGTCCACTCAGGAGCGCCAACCGCGACTTCTTCTTCGAGCCCTGGACGAGAGGCCGCGGTCTTGGCTTCCGCGTCGTCCGCTCCCTTCCGTAGTCGCCTACTGTGGGAGTTGGCGAAGGTGTGACCGTTGCCTGTATTCCTTCACGCCTCGGGTTTCCAGCCCTTGCGTTGATCAGCCATGGCACAGTGCATGGATCACGTGTACGCGTTCAGGATCCACATCAGCGGCAACGGTCGAGCCCGGCGACATGCCCGGCGGTACGGATACGGCGGCAGCGGACAGTCCGAAACCGCAGTCCACGTGTATACAGGCGTGGTGAGCCGATGGGACAACCCTTGCGATGGTCCCCTGGAGCTGTCCCGACCCGTCCCGGCGCGCGGCAAGGCGCACATGCTCCGGACGTATCATGCAGAGCACGCTCTCGCCCACCGCGATCGAGGTCCTCGCCCTGATCGTGACGCCGGCGATCGATATGACGGCGTCCTCGCCCGAGCGCGACGCGACCATCCCCTCGAGCACGTTCTCGGTGCCCACGAGCCGCGCGACATCTGCGCTGCAGGGTCGATCCTTCACTTCCGCTGCCGGCCCGATCTGCACGATCCTGCCGTCCACGATCACCGCGATCCTGTTCGCGAGACGGAGGGCCTCTGACACGTCGTGCGTGCTCATGACCGTGGTGGCCCCTGCCCTGCCCAGGATGCCCTCCAGGTCGGCCATGAGCGACATGCGGGTGGGCGAGTCGAGCGCGGAGAAGGGCTCGTCCAGCATGAGGATCTCGGGATCCAGGACCAGGGCTCGCGCCAGGCTGACGCGCGCTGCCTCGCCGCCCGAGAGCCCGCTCGCGTGGCGGTCCTTGAGGTGCAGGATCCCGAGACGCCGCATCTCGGACTCCACGCGCGCGCCGAAGTCCTTTGCGCCGCGGAAGGCCAGCCCGGCCGCGACGTTGTTTACGACCGACGTCGAGAGCAGGTGCGGCTTCTGGAACACGACCGCCATGCGCCTGCGCAGGGGGACCGGGTCCCTGCCCGGACGGATCCCCTTGACCATGACCTCGCCTCGAGCGGGCCGCACGAGCAGCGAGAGCACGTTGATGAGCGTGGTCTTGCCAGCCCCGTTCGGCCCGAGCAGGGCCAGGGTCTCGCCCTCCTCGACCTCGAGCGACGGCACGTCGAGGATGGTCCTTCCCCCTGCCCTCACCTCCACCCCCCTCGCCTCGAGCGCATGGGTCACCTGCGACCCCCCTGCTGGATGCGCGTGAGCACGAGGGTCAGGGCGAACGCGAGGCAGAACAGGATCAGGCCGAGGGCGATGGCCATGTCGAAGCGGCCGCTGCCGGTCTCGAGGACGATGGCGGTGGTCAGCACCCTCGTGTGCCCCTTGATGTTGCCGCCCACCATCAGGGAGGCGCCGACCTCGGAGATGGCAGCGCCGAAGCCGGCCATGACCGCGGCAAGGAGCGGGAGCCTCACCTCCTTGACGAGGGTCCAGGCGGCCTGCAACGGCGTCGCGCCGAGCGCAAGGACCTGCAGCCTGAACCCGGGCGGGATCTGCTGGATCGCGGCCATGGTTATGCCAGTGACGATGGGCAGAGCCAGCACTGCCTGGGCCACGATCATGGCGGCCGGCGTGTACATGATCCCGAGCGCGCCCAGCGGACCGGATCTCCAGAGCATGAGCGCCACGAACAGGCCGACCACGACCGGCGGCAGGCCCATGGACGTGTTGACCAGCGCCACCAGAACCTCGCGTCCCCTGAAGCGAGAGAGCGCGAGCGCCGTTCCTGCCGCAATGCCGCAGATGACAGCGGCAAGGGTCGCGGTGCAGGAGACCTCGAGGCTGAGCAGGATTATTCGGAGGACCTCGGGATCGAGGGAAACGATGATCGCGAGGGCCTTCCTGATGCCTTCCGCGATCAGGTCCATCTCAGCCCCCGGCTGCGTCGGGATGGAAGAGCGGCGTTCCGTACTCCTCGATCCCGAACTTGCCGATCGCGTCCTGGCCGGCCGGGGAGACCAGGAACTCGGCAAAGGCCTTGCCTCCGCGGGCGTTCACGCCCGGCAGCTTCTTCTTGCTCGGCACGATGACGTGGTAGGCGTTCACGAGATCCGGGTCGCCCTCCACGAGTACCCGGAGATCGAGGCCCTTCGACATGGCGAGGTAGGTGCCACGGTCGGTCAGGGCGTAGGCCTGCTTCTCGGACGCGACCGTCAGGGTCTGGCCCATGCCCTGCCCTGTCTCCGCGTACATGGCCGTGCCCACGAGCGTTGTGCCGCTCTTCTTCCACAGGGCGAGCTCCTTCTTGTGCGTGCCCGACTCGTCACCGCGGGACACGAACAGGAACGGCGTGCGCGCGATCGCAGCGAGGGCCGCTGCAGCGTCCGCCTTCCCACCCACGCCTGCCGGATCCGAGGCTGGCCCCACGATCACGAAGTCGTTGTGCATCACGGCCATGCGCTTCTTGCCGAAGCCCTCGCTCATGAAGGCCTCCTCGTCCGAAGGCGAGTGGACCAGGAGCACGTCCGCCTCCCCGCGCCGTGCCATTGCCATGGCCATTCCGGATCCCACGGCGATGGTCTTCACGGAATAACCCGTGTCCTTCTCGAACATGGGGACCAGCACGTCGAGGAGCCCGCTGTCCCGTGTGGACGTCGTCGTGGCCAGGATCACGTCCCTCTTCGGTTCCCTGCACGATGCCGCGGCAAGGGAGGCGAGCAACACCATCAGCCGGATCGTCATCCCATCACCCCTCCCAGGCAACCTTGCCCATCTCCGTGACGTCGTACCCGCCCAACATCTCTACTTCCCTGCGGAATTCTGGGGTTTCGAGCGTGGCCAGAAGGGTCTTCACCCTGCGATCCTCGAGATGTTCGACAGGGATGCACAGGTCGTAGCGCTCGCGGGCCACTGGCACGAAGTCGAGGCCGAGCGCCCTGGCCGCGGCCAGGATGCCGAGTCCGGCGTGCGCCACGCCCGAGAGCACGGCCACGCCCACGGTCATGTGGGTGTACTCCTCCTGCGAGTACCCCTTTATCCTCGAGGGGGATATGCCCTGCTTCCTCAGGTGGAAGTCGAGCAGCACGCGCGTTCCGGAGCCGGCCTGCCTGTTGATGAAGGTGACGTCCTCCCTTGCAAGGTCCTCGAGCGACCGTATGCCAAGGGGATTGCGCGGAGCGACCATCAGGCCCTGCTCGCGCCATGCAAGGGTCACGAGCCGCACCTGGACGCCGGCCAGGACCTTGCGAACCCACCCCACGTTGTAGCCGCCCGTGTCCTCGTCCAGGAGGTGCGTTCCGCCCAGGTGGCTCCGTCCGTCGCGGATCGCGACGAGCCCTGCCATTGATCCCAGGTTCGAGGCCGACATCCTCAAGTCCGGTGCCTTGCGCAGGATGTGGTCCGCGAGCAGGTCGAGAGTGACGTCGTGGCTGCCCACGACCACGAGCGTGCGATCCACGGCCGAGCGCGGCCCGAGCAGCTCTGCCCGTGCCTCCTCTCCCTCGTCCACGCCCTCGACCTCGGCCGGGATCCTGAGGATGCCGTCAGCGCGCGTGAGCGAGGTGATGGCGCCTGCCCCGCGCTTGAGCGGGGTCGCCACGATCCTGGCTCCAACGCGGCCCAGGTGGACCCTCAGGAACTCCTCGTGGCCGAGCCTGGAAGCGACCTTCCTTGCAGGCACGGCCATGACGGTTTCCCTTTCCGCTGGCTGCTGGCCCTGCATGAGCGCGAGCGCGGGCCGCACGAACCTGTCGAAGCACACCCACGCAGATACCGGGTATCCGGGCGCGCCCACCAGCGGCTTGCCGCCCGCCCTCGCGAGCAGGGTGGGCTTGCCTGGCATGGCAGCGATCCCGTGCACCAGCACCTCGCCCAGCTCCCGGAACACGTGCACGGTCCAGTCCTCGGTGCCCGCGGACGCGCCCGCGTTCACCACGACCATGTGGGCGTCGGACGCGAGCGCGTTCCTCACCGCCTCCAGTATGGCCTCGCGCCTGTCGGGCTGCCGCGGCAGGATCACGGGCACGCCGCCCGCCTCCCGGACCAGCCCGGCGAGCAGGACCGAGTTCGTGTCCACGATGCGGCCCGGCGGCGGCGGGCCGTCCCCGACGTCGGCCCAGTCCACGAGCTCGCTCCCGGTCGCGAGGATGGCCACGCGCGGCCGGTCCAGCACGCGGACCCGGAACACCCCGGCAGTGAGCAGGGCGGCCACGTCGGCAGCACCCATCATGTGGTGGTGAGGGAGGATCATCTCGCCTGCCACGATGTCCTCGCCCACGCGCCTCACGTGCTGCCACGGGAAGGCCGCGGAGCGCAGCAGGATGGCGCCGCCCTGCCCGGGCCTGTCAACGTGCTCGATCATCACGACCGCGTCGCAGCCCCCTGGCATGGGCTGGCCAGTGTTCACCGCGTGAGCGCGCCCTCCGACCGCCAGCTCGACCGGACGCTCCTCGGAGGCAGCGAAGGTGTCGCTCGCGCGGACCGCGAAGCCGTCCATGGCAGCGCCGTGGTACGCGGGCGCTGAGAACGCCGCGAACACCGGCCTCGACGTGACGCGGCCCAGCCCGTCGGCGGTCCGTATCTCGACGGTCCCGGCGAGCGCAGTCCAGTCGAACGATCCCAGGAACAGGCGCTCGGCCTGGCCGAGCGGCATGGTGTCCAGGTAGACGGATCGCTTCATGGCCCGACTCCTATGGGAACAGCATCACGGTCACGCGGGAGCCGGCGACTATCCCCTCGCTCCCGAGCGCGACCCTCACGAGCCCCTGTCCCTCGGTCAGGGTCCGGAGCAGCCCCGACTTGCCGAAGATCGGCTCTGCCTCCCACTCCTCGCCCTTCTGGTGGACCCGGACCCTGTGGTAGGTCTCGCGCCCCGGGCCGGCCGGGATGTTCGCATTCAGCCTGGCCTGCACGTGGGGGAAGCGGGTGAAGGATCGCGGCTCGCGGCCGAGCAGACGCTCCACCATGGGCTCCACGAAGAGGTGGAAGGCGATCATGCAGGAGGCGACCTGGCCGGGAAGGCCAAGGAGGTTCCTCTCACCTGCCCTCACCCAGATGAACGGCTTGCCGGGCGACACGCTCACTCCGTGGACCAGCATGGCCGAGCCCGGCAACGACATGAAGATCGCTGCCGTCAGATCCCGCTGCCCCATGGACGACCCGCCCGATAGCAGCGTGAGGTCGGTGGAACCGGCCGCTCCCGACACGGCGGCGCGCAGCGACGCCTCGTCGTCCGGGACGAGCCCGATGACAACGGGCTCGCCTCCCGCGTCCAGCACCTGGCCCGCCAGCGTGTGGGTGTTGACGTCCCTCACCTGCCCCGGGGCGGGCGAGACCTCCATGGGCACCACCTCGTCGCCCGTGGAGATTATGCCGACGCGAGGACGCCTGACCACCGCGGGCGACGCTATCCCGAGGGAAGCGAGCAGTCCCACGTCCTGCGGCCGCAGGCGGTGCCCGGCGCGGAGCACCACCTGGCCCGCGCGCGCGTCGTCGTCCCTCCCGAGCACGTTCGCCCCGGGCGCGACCGGCCTGGTCACCTCGACCGTGCCCTGGCCTACCTCGCGCGAGTGCTCCACCATGAGCACGGCGTCGGCGCCGTCGGGCAGCATGCCGCCAGTGCCGATCCTCCCGCACGAGCCGGCTTCGACCATGAAACCGGGGGCGGAGCCCATGACGACCTCCCCGCAGAGCCGCAGGTAGGCGGGCGAGGTCTCCGCGGTCCCGAACGTGTCCTCGGCGCGCACGGCCCAGCCGTCCATGGTCGCGCGTGCGAAGCCGGGCAGGTCGCTCCCTGCCACCACGTCCGCGGCGAGCGTCCTGCCGAGCGAAGAGACCAGCGGCACGTCCTCCCGCTCCAGCGTGCGAAGGTCGGCCGCGAGCGAGCGGACCTCGTCGAGCGTCCTCACCCTGAAGAAGGGCTTCACGCCCGACCTCATCCGCCGGCCAGCATGACCGCGACGTGGATCTCGTCCCCGTCCCGGGTGGCCCTCGCGAGCTCCTCGGGCCAGGTGCTCGCTTGGTTGAGGAAGATCTCGATGTTGCGCCTGAGCCTGCCGTCGGCCTCGAAGAGCGCCGCCCCGAGCCGCGGGTGCCTGGCAACGACGTCTGCCAGGCACTCGCCAACCGTGCAGCCGGCCGCCTCTACCGCCTCGGATCCGCCGGCCAACCCGCGGTGCGTGGCGTGCAGGTGTACGAGGACCGGCACGTTCAGCTCGCGGTGCCCTGGTCAGCCGCCTTGCGGTCCGCGTCCAGCAGCCGCCGGGCGGCCTCGCGCTTGCGGCTCACGTCCCCCGCGTCCACGAACTCGACCGCCTTGATCTCGCAGAACCGCACGCACTGCGGCTCGCCCTCGCAGAGGTCGCACTTCACCACGCGCCGCGCGATCGCGTCGTAGTGCATGGCCCCGAACGGGCACACGCCCACGCAGGTCCGGCACCCGATGCAGAGGTCGTAGTCCAGGGTCACGAGGCCGCGGGCGTCGTCCCGGCTGAGCGCCTTCCTCGGGCAGGCCGCGGCGCAGGGGGCGTCCTCGCACTGCTGGCAGGACACGGGGACCGACGTGCCCTCGGCCTCCCACTTCACCACCCTGATCCGGCTGCGCATTGGGTTCGAAACGCCGCTGTGCCTGACCGCGCACACCAGCTCGCAGAGCCGGCATCCGGTGCACCTCTCGTGGTTGACCTTGAGGATCTTCGCGCTTCCGTGCATGTCTATGCTCCTCCCCCGGCTCACAGGACGTGCGAAGGCTCGTTCGCGAGCCCCAGCTTCTCGAGGGTCTCGGGCGTGGGCACGCCGCTCTCGTCCAGGCCCTTGTGCGAGTAGAACTCGGCCCGCATGCCCAGGAACTTGTCCCTGTCGATGCAGAGCCCCACGACGTCCGGAGCGCCGCGCCTGACCGGCTCGTCGAAGTACCTGTGGTTCAAGACGTCCCCCTTCTCCGGGTCGTCCATGGTGAGCCCCTCCCTCAGGTTGAAGAGCCGTTCGATCATGTTGCAGCGCACGGCCACGTCCCATATCCCGCGCGGCGTGAACTCGAGCCCGGTGTTCAGTCGGATCACCTCTGGCCAGTCCTCGAAGTTGGGGAGCGTGGCCCCGAGGAACACGGTGTGGTACTTGCAGATGCCGAGGCAGTCGACCGCCATGTACGTGTTCTCGTGCCAGAAG
>CAZGVR010000010.1:651-6295 GCA_964528945.1 uncultured Myxococcales bacterium | reverse complement strand
AGAAGACCTGCCATGCCTTTCCCACGTACGAGGTGTGCTCCGAGCTCAGCGGCCCGTCGTAGGGCACAGGGCTCGAGTAGATCCTGCGCAGCACGGGCTCGGGGAGGTGGTAGAGGTCGATCGCCGGGCGGCTCCTCAGGTGATCCGATCCTCGCGAGGCCGTCGCGATGTTGAGGGCCAGCGCCGGCGTGGCGCGCTCGTCCGAGTGGAGGTTGTTCATGCCCTTCACCTGGATGAGGTAGGAGAAGGAGTCCTTCCCTATCTTCTTCGAGGCAGGGATGCCGCCGTCCGCGAGCGTGTCGCCGAGCCAACCCTTCCTCAGGCAGATACGGTGCACCATCTCGATGAGCGCCTCGTCGTTGCCGAAGCGGAGGTCGAGGCCGTCGGTCTGCTCCTTCGTGAGGATGCCCAGCTCGTACAGCTCCATGGCCCAGGAGATGATCGATCCGATCTCCAGGTTGTCGACTCCGTACTGGTTCACGAGGTGGTTGCCAACGAGCACGGTCTCCGCGCTCCTGCAGTCGGGCTCGGCTGCGAAAGCGCCCTGCGACGTGTACTCCGGGCCCTCGTCGTAGCGGCCCTTGTAGGGCCCGCTCGGGATCTTGTAGCGCGCGCGGCAGTGGACCTGGCACGCGAAGCAGCCGGTCATGTGGTACGTGCCGATGGTCTCCTCCGCGATCTCGTCGAGCCGCTCGGGCTCCACGTCGTCGGCGTACTCCAGCTGGTTGAACTGGAAGTTCCGGTTGCGCAGCCCGCCCCACGAGTGCGTGGCACCCCAGATGAACGGCGTGCCCAGCGTGCCCTGGGTCTGGTTCACCTTTGCGCTCGTGATCTGGTCGATGAACCTCTTGTTGTTCTCGAGCGCCTCGACAGGGTGCGCGATCTGGATGTCCATGGTGCCCATCACGGCGACCGCCTTCAGGTTCTTGGAGCCCATCACGCATCCCATGCCGGTCCGGCCGCCAGAGTTCTTGATCCCGGTCATCACGTTCGCGAACCTGACCAGGTTCTCCCCGGCCTGGCCGATGACCATGCTCTTGACCTCGTCGTCGCCGAGATCGCGCCTGATGGCCCACTGCGACTCCGTGGTCGAGAGTCCCCAGATCCTCGAGGCATCCCTCACCTCGATCTCGCCGTTGTGTATGAATATGTAAACGGGCTTGGGCGCCCTGCCCTTTATGACCAGGTGGTGGAAGCCGGCCCACGCGAGCTCCGCGGCGAAGAACCCGCCCATGTTCGCGCTGCCCACCAGCCCCGTGAGCGGCGACTTGGCCATGATGTGGGTCCTCGCCGTGGCCGAAGCGAGCGTGGCCGTGAGCAGCCCGCCGCTCACGATGAGCGCGTTCTCCGGCCCGATCGGGTCCGCGCCCTTGGGTACGTGGTTGTAGAGGAGGTAGGCGTCGAGCCCGCGCCCGCCGATGAACCGCCTGCGCACCTCGAGCGGGATGGGCTTCACCTGGACCTCGCCGGTCGTGAGATCGACGTACGCTATCTTCCTCTTCAGCGGCATGGCTACCTGCCTTCCTTCTTCCTGAAGGCCTCGTCGGCGAGCTTCCTGTTGACGTCCCAGACCGGGCCGCGGATGCGCGGGAAGTCCGGGCGTATCCACGCCACGCGGAACTCCATGCCGCACTCCGGGCACTTGACCTGGCCCTGGCCCGGCGCAGGCTCCAGCCTTCCCATGCAGCTCGGGTTGTGGCAGCGGAACTTGCCGTACGTCCTGGTCGCCCTGAGGCTCTCGGAAGTCGAACGCTTGTCGTCCATGTTCATCTCCTCGAATTCATCATGATGAACAGCTGGCAGTTCATCAGACTACCACAGGAGTACAGGGTGTCAAGCTCGATTCTTGCATGGTATCAGAGGGTATATGTCCACATCCATGAGTCTTCGTTTGACATGGCCAGCGAAAGGGGTATACTGTGGTTCTATCCTGACTGTTCATCGGGGTGAACCGTGGCCGGAAGATACCGGGCGCCTACCGTGAAGAAGGCCTTCGAGATCCTGGACAAGGTCTGCCGCGCCGACTCCGGGCTGACGCTGAGCGATCTCTCGCGTGGTCTCGGCATTTCGAAGAGCACGGTGCTTGGCATTGCAGAGGCGCTCGAGGAACGCGGCGCCCTGGTGCGGGATCCTCTGACCAAGAGGTACACTCCAGGCCTTGCACTGTACAGGCTCGGTCGGGCCGTTCGCTCGCGGCCCGGGATCGAGGAGATCGCCAGGCCCATCCTGGAAGACCTGCGCACCAGGACCGAGGAGTCGGTCTTCATGGGCGCGGCCGGCGGGGATCACGTGTACGTGCTGGGCACCGCCGAGTCCACGCGCGAGATGAAGATCACCTCGCCCGTGGGCACGCGCATCCCGCTCCTCGCGGGCGCGACCGGGAAGGTCTTCATGGCCTCGCTCGACGAGGGCCAGGCCGCCGGCGCTGTCCGGACCAGGGGGCTGCAGAGGTACACGCCCAAGACCGTGACGGACGTGGATCGCTACCTCGCCGACGTGCGCGAGGTTCGGGAGCGCGGCTGGGCCTCGGACGAGGAGGAGTATCTGATGGGGGTCTGGGCGGTCGCGGCGCCGGTCCGCGTGTCGCCGGTCCACGCCCTCTGGGTCGTGGGTCTCGCGGCGAGCCTTGTCCCGGGGCGGATGGCCGAGGTCGCGTCGCTCGTCGTCTCGGCGGCCGACGGCATCGCGAGGATCGCAGAGGAGGGTGACGGGTGTCGAGCTTCCGCGTGAACGAAAAGTGCGTGGGCTGCCTCGCCTGCGTGGAGAACTGCCCGGGCCGGGCCCTCGCGTGGACAGACGCGGGCGGGAAGCGCACGCTTCGCCACAACCTCGCTCGCTGCGCGCGCTGCGCCACCTGCTGGCGCGTCTGCCCTCACGGCGCCGTGGAGTTCGGGCCGCTCATCGAGGGCGGCTGGGACGACGTGGTCTCCCTGGACCTGGTTCTCTGCTCGGAGTGCGGGGCGTCCCTGTGCACGACCAGGATGGCCGCGGCACTGGATCCGAAGCTCGCCATGCAGGACTGGCCGCTGTGCGACCTGCACAGGGCCCGGCTCCAGGCCGGCAGGGTCGTGCTGCCGCGCAAGGCGCCGGGAACATGATCGTCGCCGAGCCCAAGCCGCTCGTGGAGGTGGCATCGTCGATCGCGCCCTATCGCAGGGTCCACGTGGTGGGGTGCGGAGCGTGCGTCACGGTCTGCAGGGCCGGCGGCCGTGCAGAGGCCGAGGACCTGGCGCGGGGCCTCGCCCACCCGGCGGCCCACGGCGGGAGCGCCCCGCCCGAACTCACGGTCGACGCGATCGAGCGTCAGTGCGAGCGCGACCTCGTCAAGGCGCACCTCGCGATCCCCGAGGGAACGGACGCCATCCTGTCGCTGGCGTGCGGGTGCGGCGTGCAGGTCATGTCGGACGCGTGCGAGCCGCTGCCGGTGGTCCCGGCCCTCTCCACGACCTTCATGGGCGGCTCGGACGAGCCGGGCGTGTGGACCGAGAAGTGCTCGGGCTGCGGGGACTGCCTGCTGGCGACGACCGCGGCCATCTGCCCCATAACGAGGTGTGCCAAGAGCCTGCTGAACGGCCCGTGCGGCGGATCGCACGCAGGGCTCTGCGAGGTCGAGGGCGGGTTCCCGTGCGCGTGGCAGCAGATCCACGACCGGCTCTCGCGCCAGGGACGCCTGGACCTGATCACGTCGTACAGGCCGCCCCGGTCGTGGCGCAGGGCAGGCCACGGCGGGGTGCGCTCGAGGCGGCGAACCGGCGTTGCACCGCGATAATCGATTCGATGCATCCAGATCCAGGACGCCTACCAGGGCAGCGACCCGCGGGGGTTGCCTGAGGCATCGTATCGCTGGGCGAGGATCGCGTCGTGTTCCCCGGGATCGTCATAGTCGCCCGCCACTCGCCAGACGATCACGAACCTGCCGGAAGCGTCCATCGCGGCCGACGGCGCGGACGGGCCGCACTCCGGGAGATCGCAGACGGGAAAGACATCCGTGAGAGGGCTGCCTCCCGAGTCGAAAACACGTGCGAACATGTCGAGGTGGTACTCCGGGGCTGCGTCGTCCACCAGCCATGCAACGACGAACTCGCCGCTCGGGGACATGCCAACGACGTATGCCGAGGGGTACTCGCCCTCCGCGCCCTCGAGCAGCATGCGCTCCCCGCCTTCCTCGGAGCCGTCCGGAGCGAAGAACTGCGCCCGCAGGCCGCCTCCGCTCCGCCACGTCACGACGTGCCGACCATCGACAGCGACCGCGACCCTGGGACCGTCCTGGCTTCCCTCTACGATCGTGTTGACCACGAAATCGTACCCGTCGGGATTGCCCTCCGCATCGAAGCGCATCGCGAAGACGTCGCTCCCGGTCTCGAAGTTCTCCACGCTCCATGCCGCGATGAAGCTCCCGTCCTCGAACATGCCAACCGAGGCGCCGGTGCCGGTCGGGAGCGCGATGTCCGGACCATCGGGCGATCCCGTGGAGCCGTACGGCCTGACGAACGTCTCGTTCACCATGTCCAGGAAGCTTCTCCACGTCACGACGAACTGCCCTGCGCTCGACATGGCGATCGACGGCTCTTCCTGGTCTCCCTCGATCGTCTCCGTCATCCGGACCTCCGAACCGGACCAGCGGTATCCCCATTCGACGGCCCTGCCGAAGATGCCCTCGCCGTCTCCGTCCTGGCCATAGCTCTGCCAGACCACGACGTACCCGCCGCTCGAGTCCATGGCCACGTCCGGAAGGTACTGCCACGAGTCCATGAAGCCGTTCACGAGCCGGTCGCCGTCCCCGTCGATCTCCCCAGCCTCGAACTCGCGCACCATCACTTCGTACATGCCCGTGCCGCCAAAGAGCGAATCCCAGGCGACCACGAAGCGGCCGTCCGCAGCCATGGCCACGGACGTCCTGAACGCGTACTCGAGCGGGGTGGTGTTCACCTCGAAGGGGGCTATGGAGCAGGCGTCACACCCGTCCCAGGCATAGCCGTTGCCGTCGTCGCACTCCTCGCCCGGCTCGATCTCGCGGTTCCCGCACTCGGCTGGCGGCAACTCGTCGTCGCCGTCCGCGGTCGGATCGGAAGCATCGTGCTCACCGTCCATTCCGTCGAGGTCAGTCCCGGAATCGAGGCTCCAGGCGTCATCCTGGTCCGCGTCCCGCGTCGTGGCATCGCTCCAGCCACATCCCGCCACGCAATAAGCCGCTGCGGCGATCGCGACTGCGATCGCGCGTGTCATGGCGTCACACACTGGCCGACGAGACGCGCGTGGATCTCGCAGGCCGGCCCTTCCATGCAGTCGGTCCACGCGATCGCGTAGGCGCTCCCGGTCCACTGCACGGCATGCCCCAGAGTGCTGCCATGCCGCGCCACGACGAACGGACCCCCGATTGTCCCTCCCCCCGGATCGATCCTCGCGAGCAGCAGCCCGGAAAACGCGAGATAGATCGAGGATCTCCACAGCACTCCGTACTCGCTTCCTGTCCAGGTGATCTCAGGCTCCTGCTGCTGCTCGTCGGATCCACCGGCGATGGATGCTCCGACCCCCGGAGCGCCTCCCGTGTCCAGTGCCGTGAAGACCAGGGCTTGACCGCCCCACGCGATCCCGAACCCGCTTCCGTTCCAGGCCAGTCCGGGCTTGCCCGAGTCAGTGGCTC
>CAZGVR010000010.1:0-583 GCA_964528945.1 uncultured Myxococcales bacterium | reverse complement strand
GTGGACGGGCCTGCCAGGATCTCGCCGCTCGCGCCCACGAGCGCGAGCAGGATCCGATCGTCCTGATAGCTGTGGGGCCGGTCCCTGCACTCGCCCCAGGCAACAGCGAAGGCGCTTCCGCTCCAGGCCATGACCGGATCCGAGAAATCGAGCCACGATCCCGATTCCTCCGCAAGATCCGCCACGACGTCGACAGACCCGGAAGGGTCGAGGATCGAGAGGAAGATCACGTCTGCGGCTATCCCCTCAGCGTACTCCAGTGCCGCGGCGCCCCACATCGAGCCGGTCCATGCGAGGCTGTCCCAGGCCGGCGCATACACCAGCGACTCATCCCCGATCTCGACGCCGTCGGGGCCGACCATGGCGAGGCCGGTGACCGATGGCTCACCCGTCCTTTGCTCACGCCAGGCGATCCCGAACCGGCTGCCGGTCCAGGCGAGGCTGGCGCCCATCGAGGCCCCCCAGTGCGACGTGATCCGGGTCTCCTCGCCCATCTCCTCGCCGCTGCCGGAGACGAGCGCGAAGTAGATCTCCTCGTTGCCGTCCCTCGTGTCGGTCCACGACACTCCGAGCGCGCTTCAGT
>CAZGVR010000009.1:15413-18058 GCA_964528945.1 uncultured Myxococcales bacterium | reverse complement strand
TTCCTCGAAGCCTACCTACTCTACTACACGGGAGACTTCGAGGAGGCAATCGGGATGCTGGAGGACCTGACGGCAGACCCCGAGGGCTATGCCATGGAGACTCCTGAAGTCTATTACTACCTTGCAAAGGCTCATGATCGATCCTATGATTATCCCTCCGCCGTGCGGGAGATGAAGAGCTACGTCCTCATGGAGCTCGCGAGGCGATTGCGACAGAAGGCAGACGCGGCGGCCGGAACCACCAACGATTCGGAGACAGGAACGGCAGAAGATGGCGGTCAAGAAGAAGGCTAGCAAGGCTGGGAAGAAGAAGGCGGTCAAGAAGCCTGCTGCCAGGAAGCCGCAGGCCAAGAAGCCCGCGGCGAAGAAGCCCGTTGCAAAGAAACCCGCGGCGAAGAAGCCCGTTGCAAAGAAACCCGCGGCGAAGAAGCACGTTGCGAAGAAACCCGCGGCGAAGAAGCCTGTTGCGAAGAAGCCCGCGGCAAAGAAGCCCGCGGCAAAGAAACCGCAGGCCAAGAAGCCGGCGGCAAAGAAACCGCAGGCAAAGAAGCCTGCAGCAAAGAAGCCCGCGGCCGGGAAGACGGGATCTGCCCGCCGCTCTGCAGGACCGGCCGTGGTGGTCAGGACGATCGATGAGGAGACCGAGGCGCAGAAGCTCGCCATCGCAAAGAAGAAGGCTCGTCGCATGGCCAAGGAGGTCCTGGAAGAGTTCCAGGAGATCCTGCAGGAGAAGCGGGTGGCCATCATCGACAAGGCGCGCTCCACGATCGACGAGGGCATGAAGCTGGACGAGGCCGAGCTTCCGGACGAGTACGACCAGGCCACGAGCGAGTACCTGCAGTACTTCACCCTGAGGCTGAGGGGCCGCGAGAAGTACTTCCTGGACAAGATCGACCAGGCCCTTGCCCGCATCAACGAGGGCACGTTCGGCTACTGCGAGACGTGCGGCGAGGAGATCGGCATGAACCGGCTCCGCGCCAGGCCCGAAACCACGCTGTGCATACGCTGCAAGGAAGCCCAGGAGCGCGAGGAGCGCCAGTTCGGCGACTAGTTCGTCCCTAAATACCCCGTCACTTGCACGACTTCTTGCCCGCGGCGAGCTTCGCCTTGACCTTGGGGATCAGGGGATCTCCGGCCGGCGCCGTCTTCAGGAACTTCTTGTAGGCCTTCTTCGCCTTCCACCACTTGCCGGCGCAGCAGAGCGAGTCGGCCTTCGCGACCTGTGCAGCCTTCGAGTCCGGCTTGGCCGCGAGGGCCTCGTCGAAGGCCTTTGCCGCCTTCTTGCATTCGTCCAGGGCCAGCCAGGAGAGGCCGATCTCCACGAGGATCGGGAACCTCTTCCGGTCCGGTTCCGGCAGCGATCCCAGGAGATCCAGCGCGCCCTTCGGGTCGCCCAGCAGCCTCAGGGCCCTCGCGACCCTGAGCGCGGCCTCCGCGCTCTTGTCTCCTCCCTTGCCAGCTAGCCTCTTCGCGAGCTTCTTCGCGAGATCGAGAGCGCCGTCCTTCTTCCCGAGATCGACAAGGAGCTCGAGCGCCATGAGCCCGAGATCGATCTGGTGCGGCGCCCGTGCAAAGGCCTCGACGAGCGCCGCCGCGGCCGCGGAGTCGTCTCCCTTCGCGTGCGACAGATCCGCCACCGCGATGAGCGGGTCCGGATCGCCGGGCGAGAGCTCCCCGCTCTTCTCGTAGGCCTCGATGGCCTCGTCGATCCTGCCCAGGGCCTCCAGCACCTCGCCCAGCGTGTAGGACGCCTCGAACCCCTCCGGATCCGCGGCCACGGCGGACCGGCTGGCCTCGAGGGCAGCCTCGAGCTTTCCGGATTCGAGGAGCAGGACCGCGAGGTTGTTGAGCGCCTCGCTCGCGTCCGGCTTCCTCTCGAGAGCCTTCCTGTACCACTCCTCCGCGAGCGCCACCTCGCCCAGCTGGTGGTGGATCATGCCGCAGTAGTAGTAGCCCTCCCATCTGTCCGGGTCGGCCTCGACGGCCTTCTCGAAGTTCTCGAGCGCGAGTGCCATGTCCCCGGCAACGAAAGCCTGCTCGCCCGCCACGAGGAACGTCTCCGCGTCGGCCGCGGAGGCATTGCCACCGGCCGCTGGACCGGCAAGGAGCAGGACGGCGAGCGGGATCAGGGCGGCCGATCGGGTTTCCCGTGGAAGGCGTCCCGTCACTGGCCCAGCTCCGACTCCAGGGAGGAGAGGTCGGGGAGCTCGTCGAGGTTCGGCATGAGGATGATCTCGATGCGCCGGTTCTGGGCCTTGCCGTCCTCCGTGTCGTTGCCCACGGAGGGCTTGTACTCCGCGTAGCCCGCCGCCGAGAGGGATGTCGGCTGGACTCCCATGGCCTGCAGGAACTTCACGACCTCCACGGCCCGGGCGGTGGAGAGCTCCCAGTTCGACGGGAACTTGTTGCTCTTGATGGGCACGTTGTCCGTGTGACCGGCGACCTGGAACTCCCGGTCCGGTATGTCCACTAGCACGGCCGCTACCTCGCTGAGGGTGGCCTTGCCCATCTCCGAGAGATCCGCCTTCCCGGACTCGAACAGGATCGCGGACGGCAGCTCGAGCATCATCTTGCCGCCCTTGATCTTGACCTTGAGCTTGCCGCCCTCGATCAGGGCCTTGAACTTCTCCAGCATGCTCTTGAGG
>CAZGVR010000009.1:14809-15403 GCA_964528945.1 uncultured Myxococcales bacterium | reverse complement strand
ACCCCCCTGGCCGGCTTCAACTTCGCCAACTCGGTCAACAACGAGACCATCCGGATCGCCTCCGCCGGTTTGGTCTTGGCCTCCAGGTCCTCCTTGGTGGCCGTGAGGCTGCCGGAGAGGTCGGAGAGCTTGACGCCCATCTCCTCCAGCTTGGAGGCCATGGCCTCGTTCTCGGAGGAGAGGGTGTCTATGCGCTCCTGGTCGAGCGCCCTCATGCCGGTGAGATCCGTGACCTGGCCCTCCAGCTCCTTGATCTTCTTGAGGGCGTTGTCGTACTCCTCCTGCGACACGCACCCCGCCGTGGCGACGAGAGCGAGCGCGGCGGCTGCAAAGGCTGTCGTCTTCATCTGGGATCCTCCTCGTTGCCCCTGGTCAGAGCGCCTTCTCCAGCTCGGAGAGGTCGGGCAGCTCGTCGAGGTTGGGCATGAGCGTGATCTCGATCCTGCGGTTCTGCGTCTTGCCGTCCTCGGTGTCGTTCGAGGCCACGGGTGCGAACGGCCCGCATCCGTGGGAGCGCAGGCGAGCGGCGGCAATGCCGTGGTCGCGGACGAGCGCCTGCAGCACGGACTGGGCCCGGTCCCCCGAGAGCGTGAG
>CAZGVR010000009.1:14463-14799 GCA_964528945.1 uncultured Myxococcales bacterium | reverse complement strand
GGGTGGTACCCGGAGTAGCCGGCAGCCGAGAGGTTCGTGGGGGCGACGCCCATCTGCTGCAGGAACTCGACGCCCTCCACGGCCCGGGCGGTGGAGAGCTCCCAGTTCGATCCGAACTTGGCACCCTTGCCGAGCGGCACGTTGTCGGTGTGGCCGGCGACCTGGAACTCCCGATCCTTGATCGTCGAGAGCACGGCCGCGACCTGCGTGAGCGTTGCCTTGCCCTCCTCGGAGAGGTTGGCCTTGCCCGATTCGAAGAGGATCGCCGACGGCAGCTCGAGCACCATCTTGCCCTTCTTTATGCGGACCTTGAGCTTGCCCGACTCGATCATGGAC
>CAZGVR010000009.1:0-14453 GCA_964528945.1 uncultured Myxococcales bacterium | reverse complement strand
AACGGTCCCGGGTCTGCAGCGCACCACTTCGCGGTGCGCTGCGCCCGGGACACGGGCATTATTCCGCCGCGCCGCCTTGCGCCGCCTGCGGCGGCTCGCCGCCGGCGCGTTCGGCCTTCTGCTTGGCTTCGAGATCGCCCATGGCCGAGTTCAGATCGGCCAGGGTCTTCTCCAGATCCGCCTGGGCTGACTGGAACTCGGAGAGCAGCTTGTTCTTGTCGAATCCGAGCTTGTCCAGCTCGCCCTCGAGGGCCGCCTGGTACTTGGCCATGTCGTCGATGCGCTTCTCGAGATCCGCCTTGGCGATCTCCAGATCGGCCTTCTCGCCTGCGAGCGCGGCGAGATCCTGCTCCTGTTTGGCGATCTGGTCCTTGTACTTGCCGCAGCACCCCGCGACCGCCAGGGTCACGACGACTGGAAGGGCGAGCGTCCTCGGAACTCTCGGGTCGATCATGAAGGCCTCCTTTCTCGGGTCCAGGCGTGAGTGAACCAGCCGTTCCTGCCGGTGTCAAGCTCCAGGTGGATGGCGCACGCCCGGGGCCGACCCCAGGGACTGCAGCCACTCGAGGAACGGTGATGGATCCTCCAGGTTCGCGGCCAGGAAGTCCGGGCCCAGGGCTGCGAGGGCCTGAGCGGGGAAGGATCCGGTCGCGACCAGGGCCGCGAGCGCCCCGCATGCCCTGGCCGCCGCGAGGTCGAGCGGCGTATCGCCGAGGACGACGGTGACAACGTCGCAGCCCGCATGCTCCCGGGCCGCCCGCATGGCCATGTCTATCATCCCGGCCCTGTCGGGGCACGTGTCCCCGAACGCGCCGGAGGGGGACCGCCCGGGATCGATGCCTGCGCTCCTCAGCTTCGACATGGCCCCTGCTCGGAAGTTGCCGGTCGCGAGGCCGGGCGCCATGCCCGCGACCCCTTCGACCCGGTCGAGTAGCCCGGGGATGCCAGGGCATGGCACAGCCGGGGTCTCGACGAGCTGGGCTTCGAGCAGGGACAGGTAGACGTCCCTCAGCCTGCCCACGTGCGCGGTGATTTCGTCCGGCCGCGGCTTCGGGGTCATCCGCGCCGCGATCACGCCCGAGACTATCGCGAGGTCGGTCCTGCCCGCGAGCGACACGCCGCCGAGCGCGTCCTCCCACCCCCAGATCTCCTCGAACGCGCAAGCGAGCGCCTTGCTCCCGGATCTCCGTGCGTCGAGGAGCGTGAGATCGACGTCGAAAAGTACGGCTACCGGCATTAAGCAAGGGTTGGTATCATCGATCAGGTGCTTTAATAAAGAGATGCTGTACCATCCTCTTCCCGGCCGGCTTCACCGGCCGCCCCTCTCCCTCGAGGGAGAGGGGCGCGCGGAGCGCGGGGAGTGGGTGGAAATGGCGATGGAAGGAAGGCCGATGCGCCGCATGAACAAGTTGGCAAGCGTAGTCCTGCTTCTGCACGCCTGTGGTGGAGGCGATGGGCCCAGGACCGTGCCTGGGCCCATCGTGCTCGAGGGCGGGCACGGGACGCTCGAGATCGGGACGGATCCGTTCTCAGTCACGCTCGTGAGCGGGGAGGGCGAACCGCTCTTCTCGACGGCCACGGACCCGGTCGATGCCGGCGACTCGGGCCTTGCGTACGGCACATTCGCGTCGCTGAACCCCTTCCACTACTACAACCCTGCCCACGCCGAGCCGGGCGACGGCAGCGACGCGAGGTGGATCCCGAAGTGGCATGCCGCCGGCGTGGTGACGCAGGCAACCGAAACCACGGGTGGCTGGGATCTGCTCGTCGACGTGCCCGGGGAGGTCGGGCAGGAGATCGACGTTTCGGTGCGGCTGGAGCCGGATGCAGGGTTCAGGCTGGAGCTCGCCGTGCGCGATCCCGGGGTCGTCGCGTTCACGCGGCTGGGGTTCGACAGGCCTCCGGACGAGCACTTCTACGGGCTGGGCGAGCGGCTCGATCGGGCCGATGCGGCCGGCGGCGCCTACGAGATGGTGACCGGGCTCGGCGACCTGGACAGCAACCTGAACGAGGTCCACGTGCCCGTGCCGTTCTACGTGTCCAGCCGCGGCTACGGGCTCTTCTACGAGGATCCGCACCCCTCGTTCTTCGACTTCGGAACGGCCGCGGCCGGGCGCGTCAGGGCGACCTGGTCCACCTCCGAGCCGCTGGTGCTGCACGTCATCACGGGCGGGACCCCGCTCGAGGTCGCATCGCGCTACGGCAGGATGACGGGGCCGGCGGCCCTCCCCCCGATCTGGGCGTTCTCCCCGTTCCAGTGGCGGAACGAGCTGGACAGCCGCGATCAGCTGCTGGAGGACGCCCGGGCCATCCGGGCGAACGACATCCCGGGGTCGTGCATCTGGATAGACAACCCGTGGCAGACCGCCTACAACACGTTCCTCTTCAACCCCGTCCAGTTCCCGGACGCGGCCACCATGCTCGCCGAGCTCGAGTCCCTCGGCTTCAGGAACATGGTCTGGTCCACGCCGTACCTGGACTACACGGACGACAGGTGGGTGGAGGGCATGGAGCCGGACACCGGCGGGCTGTACGAGGAGGCGCTCGATGCCGGGTACTTCGTGAGCCAGAGCGACGGTTCGGCGGCCCTCTGGACGTGGACCGGGGACAAGTCGGGCGGGACCATCGACTTCACGAACCCGGACGCCTTCGCGTGGTGGCAGGACCTGATCGGAAGGGTCACGTCCATGGGCGTGGTCGGCTTCAAGCTCGACTACGGGGAGGCCACGGTGCCGGGAACCGTGCTGGACGCCGCCTCGGACTTCGTCTTCGCGAACGGGGAGACCGCGACCACGATGAGCAAGACGTACTCGATCCTGTATCACCGGGCCTACAGGGAGCGGGCGATCGCTGACGGCGGCGAGGCCTTCATCCTGGGCCGCTCCAGCACCTACGGCGGGCAGCGGCACGTGGAGGCGATCTGGCCCGGAGACCTGGACGCGTCCTTCCTGGAGCACAGGGAGCCGAACGACGAGGGCAGGCCCGCGGTCGGCGGCCTGCCGGCGGCCATAGCGGCCGCGCAGAACCTGTCGGTGAGCGGTTTCCCGGCCTTCGGTTCGGACACGGGCGGGTACCGCGGCGACGGTCAGGACAAGGAGCTCCTGCTCAGGTGGGCCGAGCACACGGCGCTCACGCCCATCATGCAGCTGGGCGGCGGGGACCACCACAACGTGTGGGACCTCGCCGTCTACGACGCGGAGACGCTCGACGTGTACAGGCGGTACGCGCGGCTGCACACCCGCCTCTTCCCGCTGTGGTACACGCTCGCCTCGGCCGCGACCGCTGACGGAACGCCTCCGCTCAGGCCCGTGGGATTCGCGTACCCGGAGGATCCGGGCGCTGCGGCCGCGTGGGACGAGTACATGGTCGGCGACCAGCTCCTGGTCGCGCCGGTCCGCGATCAGGGCGCGGTCGAGAGGGTCGTCCACTTCCCGCCCGGGAGGTGGGTGGACTGGTTCACGGGCGAGGTCCACGAGGGGCCGTCGGACGAGACCGTCGAAGCGCCGCTCGACGCGCTGCCCCTGTACCTGAGGTTCGGGGCCATCGTCCCCATGATCGCCGACGACGTGGACACGTTCGTGGAGACGACCGTAGACGAGCTGGTCACGCTGGACGAGCGCCGCGACAGGCTGTGGCTGCGGATCGTGCCTTCGGGCCCGAGCTCGCTTTCTCTGTTCGAGGGCGGCTCGGTCGGGTGCCTCGCCTCGGGCGGCGGGGTCGACGTCACGGTGACCGCCGGCACGTGGTTCGCACGCTGGGTGCTCGAGATCGACTTGGACGACGCACTCCCGGCCCCACCTGCAGACCCCACCGGGGTCGCCCCCGACGGCTCGCCCCTGACGGAGAGCGCCGACCCGACGGCCGTTGCCTCCGGGGCCTGCGATGGCTGCTGGTCCTACGATGCCACGACAGGGAAGGTGTTCGTCTCGATCGGCTCACCCGGCACGGTCCGGATCTCCTACTGAATCGAGCCCGGCCGGGGGGATCGGACCCAGCGCGGCCAGCCGCCCTTGGTTCATGGCAAGCGACGTCGACGCCCTGGCCCTCGACGATCCGTCGAGGTATTCCTCCGAGGAGAGGTACTGGTCGAGCGTCGGGTCCGTTGCCCGCAGCATCTCCTCGTGAAACCACCTGAAGGGCCTGCCCGTGGCCAAGTCGTCCACGCACCCCCGCTCCACGCCCCAGGCGAACTCTGCCAGCGTACGCCCCTCGATGCACCGCATCAGCGCCTCGAAGCGTCCCTGGGAGGCGGGATCGAGGAAGCGGAACTGGGAGAAGTAGAGGACCGCGTTGTGCGCGAACTCGGGGCAGACCATGGTGCCCGAGAAGCCCAGGCGGCTCGCGAGCCCCAGGAACATGGACATGACCTCTCGCCCGACCCCGAGGCCGGGGTGTATCTGCCCGGGCAGGGCCGGGCGAACAGCGGAGAAGGGCGACGTCGGATCCTGGAGCCGCAGCCACTGGATGAAGAGCATGCGGAACCGGCGCCCGGCGAGCATCCGGGCGAACGGCGCGTCCGTGACGAACTGGCGGACCTTGAGGATGGCCTCGCCCAGGAGGTGCCGCCGGCCGTGGCGCGACCCGCTGACCCTGACGACCTGCCTGTCCTCCCCGAGCTCGATCCCCACCTCTAGCCCGGTGAATCCCCTCGCCTCCAGCTTGGGACGGATGCCGTACCGTCCGAGCGCCTCCTCGACGTCCTGCGGCGCGTCGTCCTCGAAGAGCAGCCCTGCCTCGCCGCGGGCCGGGATCAGGGCCCCGAGATCCCCCTCGGTCGGGAGCAACTCGTCTTCGCCTGTCCTCCTGAAATGCTTGAGCACACGCTTGACGGCTGGCAGGGCGTGGTCGAGCTTCATCTCGAGGAATCCTTTAGTCCCGCGGCGCCGTCTCTGCAACGAGACCGCTGCAACGCGCGTGCCCGGGAGGGGCACGAGACAGCGCTTGAATTCCTGTCCGGGAATGCTTATAGAAGCGTCTCGACGGGGCTGTAGCTCAGCTGGGAGAGCGCCAGAATCGCACTCTGGAGGCCGAGGGTTCGAACCCCTTCAGCTCCACGATCGAATCTCAGAAGTCCATGTCGTCCATGCCGCCGCCCATCCCGCCCATGCCGCCCATCCCGCCCATGCCGCCCATGCCGCCGCCGCCCATCCCGTGCTGGTGGCCGCCGCCCATGGGCTTCTCGTCCTTGGGCCGCTCCGTGATGATGCAATCGGTGGTGAGCATCAGGCCTGCGACCGACGCGGCGTTCTGCAACGCCACGCGCACGACCTTCGTGGGATCGATGACGCCCGCCTTCACCAGGTCCTCGTAGGTCTCGGTCGCGGCGTTGAACCCGAAGCCTCCCTTCTCCTCGCCGACCTTGTGGAGCACGACGCCGCCGTCCATGCCCGCGTTCTCCGCGATCTGGCGGAGGGGCGCCGTGATGGCCTTGCGCACGATGTCCACGCCGAGGGCCCTGTCGCCCTTCTCGTCGACCTTCTGCAGCGCCTTGAGGCAGCGGATCAGGGCAACGCCGCCGCCCGGGACTATGCCCTCCTCCACGGCCGCGCGCGTCGCGTTGAGCGCGTCCTCCACGCGGGCCTTCTTCTCCTTCATCTCGGTCTCGGTCGCGGCCCCGACCTTGATCACGGCCACGCCGCCGACGAGCTTGGCGAGCCTCTCCTGCAGCTTCTCGCGATCGTAGTCGCTCTTCGTGTCCTCGATCTGCTGGCGGATCTGCTTGACCCTGCCCTGGATCTCCTTCGGGCTGCCTGCGCCCTCGATGACGGTCGTGTTCTCCTTGTCGATGACGACCTTCTTCGCCCTTCCGAGGTCCTTTATCGTGATCGTCTCGAGCTTGATGCCGAGGTCATCCATGATCGCCTGGCCGCCAGTCAGGATGGCGATGTCCTTGAGCATCTCCTTCCTGCGATCGCCGAAGCCCGGGGCCTTCACGGCCGCGACCTTGAGCGTGCCGCGGAGCTTGTTCACGACGATGGTGGCAAGGGCCTCGCCGTCGACGTCCTCGGCCAGCACCAGGAGCGGCTGCCCCGACTGCGAGACCTTCTCGAGCAGCGGGAGCAGGTCCTTCATCACGGAGATCTTCTTCTCGTGGATCAGGATCAGCGCGTTCTCGAGCACGCACTCCATGCGATCCGCGTCCGTCACGAAGTAGGGGGAGAGGTAGCCGCGATCGAACTGCATGCCCTCCACCACCTCGAGGGAGGTCTCCATGGCCTTGGCCTCCTCGACGGTGATGACCCCCTCCTTGCCCACCTTCTCCATGGCCTCGGCGATCATCTCTCCTATGGTGGTATCGCCGTTCGCGCTCACGGTCCCGACCTGGGCGATCTCGGTGCGATCCTTGGTCTGGCGGGACATCTTCTTGAGCTCGGCCACCACGGCCTCGACGGCCGTTTCGATGCCGCGCTTGAGATCCATGGCCCCGGCGCCGGCCGCGGTCAGCTTGAGGCCTTCGCCGATGATCGCCTGGGCGAGGATCGTGGCCGTCGTGGTTCCGTCGCCCGCGACGTCCGACGTCTTGGAGGCGACCTCCTTGACCATCTGGGCCCCGAGGTTGTGCTCCTTGTCCTCCAGGTCGATCTCCTTGGCGACGGTCACGCCGTCCTTCGTGATGATCGGGGAGCCCCAGGACTTCTCGAGGACCACGTTGCGTCCCTTGGGACCGAGCGTGACCTTCACCGTGTTGGCGAGCTTGTCCACTCCGCGCTTGACCCTCTCGCGGGCTTCCTGTCCGAAATGTAGCTGCTTTGCTGGCATGGTTTGGACCTCCGGGTTCTCACTTCTCGATGATGGCGAGGACGTCGTCCTCGCGGACGATCAGGTGCTCCTCGCCGTCGAGCTTGACTTCCGTGCCTGAATACTTGCTGTAGAGGACGACGTCCCCGGGCTTCACCTGCGGCTTGCGGATGCTGCCGTCATCGAGGACCTTCCCCTCTCCGACCGCGACGACCTTGCCCTCGATCGGCTTCTCCTTTGCACTGTCCGGGATGATGATCCCGCCCTTGGTCTTCTCCTCGCCCTCCGAGCGCTTGATCAGGATCCTGTCATGCAACGGCTTGACCTTCATGGCTTTTATCCTCCTAGGGAAAGCTTGAGCGGTGAATAGGCATAACCACGCTTGCCAGGGAGTCAATAGCCGATACCCGACCCCTGGTCCATGCAAAGGGGGTGGGCGCAGGCCAGTTTTCTCCTGCAATCGAGCCGGGTTACTCGATAACTTGCAGGTCGGTCCCCCCCGGGTATCCGTACGAGACCCTGCAATCGAACCCGTACACGGTGAGCCCCACGGGCTCGTCTGCCCTTATCTCGTGCACCCCGTCGTCCTGCACGCCAGGGGAGATCCCTCCGGTAGCGCCGACCTCCGGGAACGAGAGCTGGCAGCTCGTGACCGCGTAGCCCTCTCCATCGATCCCGATCGGCTCGGTCTCGCACGTCGGAGGGAGCGGATGCCCGTCGAGCTCGAGGCCGGTTCCCTGCCTGTGCGCGATCGTCACGAAGTCGAACATGTACTCCGACGGCGTGAGGAAGACGTAGTCGTCCCGCCACTGCTCGATCGGGGAGATGAGGATGAAGCACGGGTCGCCGCCCGGGAGATCCTGGTCCGGGTACCTGCAGAAGAGGCCGATGTTCTCCTGGCTCGCGACGAACTGCCCCACGGTCACCGGCCTGTCGGAGGCCACGCCGAAGCTGTTCCTGGACATGACCGTGACGACCTCGCCGCGGTCCAAGCCGAAGAGGTCGTCCGGGGCCGGCAGGGTGGTCCTCACCGTGGTGGCGTCGTAGAGGGCCAGGATCCTGAACCACTCGACCTCCTCGTGGACCGATACCTCCCCGCCCGCGGCCGCCACTGCGGGAGTGCGGTATGGCGTGTGGCCCACCACGTAGGTCCGGCCCGAGGCGCTGGCAGGGTACAACTGCTGCTCCAGGTGATCTGCGCAGCAGCGCCTCTCGGAAAGACTGTCGAAGTACGGCACGTCCGATGCCTCGTTCCCGGAGAACACGGTCACTGGCTTGCTCGATGTGACCACGGTGCCCGTGAAATCGGCTCCGAAGGCCCCGTCCGCGGTCTCCAGGTTCAGGACCTCGAACTCGCCGATCTCGGCCTCGAACACGTCGCCGCCCCACAGATCGGGGATCCCGGCACCGTCCCCGATGACGCGCAGCCCGTCGCGCGGCGGAAGCTCGACGCGCACGTTGGTGCCGGCCTGCGTGCCGACCACGGAGAGCCACGCCCTCAGGTCGAGCCCCATGCTGGTCGACGGGTTCCACGGCGTGTTCGCTATGGTCTGCGGCCATCCCAGCACCACGTACTCCGTGGAGGCGGCAGTCACCGGCAGGAGGATCGAGGCGTCGTTCGAGAAGACGTCCACGTTCTCGAGCGGGTTGAACTGATACACGACGATCGGGGCCGTGGACACGATCCTGTAGGCCCGCGCCGTGAGGGCCGTGTGCGTGCCGTCGTCCAGGCCCTCCATGGAGGATCCGTCCACCTCGCGCCGCTCGAGCCGGAAGACCTCGAGATCGCCCGGCATCACGTCGCGTCGGTCCACCTCGACCACGACCGGGACCTCGCCCGGCGCGGCCGTGTCGATCTCCACGGCGACCTCGGCGAGGAGGTCGCTGGGGTTGGAGACGGCCACCGCGAACTGCTGGGCCGAGGCGTTCTCGGCGAAGCTGAGCGCCGCGTTGTCGAGGTCGACCGCGTAGTACACGCACCCGACGTTGCTGCTGTAGTAGGCGGCGTGCTCGCACCCGTTCACGCACCTGCCGTCGTGGCAGGCCTCGCCGCGGGCCGGGTTGCACGTGGTGACCACGTCCCAGCCCACGGCCGAGTCCTCGCACAGCACGACGTCCTGACCGTGGCATGTGAGCTCCCCGGGCCGGCACGGTGCGCACCCCAGGGGAGGCGCGGAGACGCAGACGAGTCCCTCGGCCGTGCAGTCCCTCGAGCGGATGACCGTGAACTCCTGGTCGGGCTCGCACCACTCGTGGACGTTGCCGACGCACCGCATCTCCCCGGGGTCGCAGACCCACACGTCCGGCCCGTGGTCGGCCGTGGCGTCGATCCACCCGTCGGGGCCGGCAACCGGGCCGCAGGAGACCGCGAGCGCTGTGAGCGCCGGCCACGCGAATGTCAGCCAATGCCTCATGACGCTTCCTCGCGAGGATTCTAGCCCAATTCCGGCACGGACACAGGGGGATGGTCCGCCAGGATGTCGTGCGCTATCATCCGAGCGATGTTCGGCCTCGGCTTCTGGGAGATCGTGGTGATAGTCCTCCTCCTCCTGATGGTGGTGGGTCCGAACCGCATAGGGCCTCTCGCGCGGGCCGTGGGCCGGGCCATGCGCGAGGTCCGGAAGGGCGTGGACGAGTTCCGTGAGTCCTTCGGGATCGACGAGCGGATCCGCGACATCGAGGCAGTGAAGAGCGAGATCGTCGAGACCATCGAGGCGGACGCCGAGGAGGTCGAGGTAATCAAGTCCGAGCCGACGGCCCCGGCCGACAAGGACTCAGGGAATGGCTGAGGGCGAGGCGAGATCCATGACCTTCCTCGAGCACCTCGAGGAGCTGAGGAAGCGCCTGTGGATCGGCCTGGTCCTGGTGGTGGCCGGCGTGGCCGTCGCGTACGTGTTCCGGTCGAGGCTGATGGTATTCCTGCTCGTGCCCCTCGAGTGGGCCTGGCGGCAGGTCCTCGTAGAGGGCGCGAACATCCCGGCCGAGCCCATGATCCACTACCGCTCCATGACCGAGCCCTTCTTCACGGATCTCAAGGTCGCCTTCCTGGGCGGCCTGTGGGTCGGAGTGCCCCTGTTCGCCTGGCAGGTGTGGATGTTCGTGGCGCCGGGGTTGATGCCCAAGGAGAAGAGGTACGCGATCCCGTTCCTGCTCTTCTCCTACGTGTTCTTCACGGGCGGGATGTACTTCTGCTGGCGCGTGGTTCTTCCCGTGGCCTTCCGCTTCTTCTTCAACTACGCGGCCGGCATGAAGGCAGGGGTGACCGTGAACCCCACGCTCATGCTCAACGACTTCGTCGGCCTGTCGGTCAAGATGATGGCGGCCTTCGGCCTGGTGTTCCAGCTGCCGCTGGTTGCATGCCTGCTCACGATCGCGCACGTCGTGGACTGGCGCATGCTGGTCAGGTACACGAGGTGGGCCATCGTGGCTGCCTTCGTGGTCGGCGGCGTGCTCACGCCCACCCCGGATCCCGCCTCGCAGCTCATGATGGCAGTGCCGCTGCTGTGCCTCTACCTGCTGTCGATAGCGCTGAGCCTGCTCATCTGGCCAGGGGGTCACGCGAATCGCCTGCCATTCAAGGGCGGCGGGAAGAAGTGATAGGGCAGGCCGGGATCAGGCAGTCGCGCGGGAAGAGTCCTTGCCCTTCGACTCCTTCTTCTGGTCGGCCCTGGCCTCGGTCCCGGCGGCGGCCTTGGTCTCGGTCCCGGCGTCGGCCTTGGTCTCCGTGGTCGCGGGGGACGACCCGTCGGCCTTGGCTTCCTTGCCCTTGCCCTTGCCGGGGTCGGCCTTTGCGGCCCCGCTGCGTGCATAGTCGGTCGCGTACCAGCCGGTGCCCTTGAGCACGAAGGAGGTCCTCGAGATCATGCGATGCGCCTTGCGGGCATGGCAGCTCGGGCAGATCCGGATGGGCTTGTCCGTGATCTTCTGCATCTCCTCGAAATCGTGGCCGCAGGCATCGCAGTGGTACTCGTAGCAGGGCATTACGGCTCCCTCCGGGGGAACGTCGCATCTTTAGCAACAGGAAGGCGATTGTCAACGGGCGGCTATGGGTGACAGCAGCGGAATCCGAGGTTGAAGAACGTGAACGCCGGCGCGGCGATGGTGAAGTCGAACTGACACGTGAGGCCGGCGGCCGGGACGTTGCTCGAGCCGCCCCTGATCTCGTAGTAGCCGCCCGTCCTCAAGGTGCTCGTCCACTCCTTCACGTTGCCGCTCATGTCGTAGACCCGGGTCCCGCTCCAGTCAGAGTAGCAGCTCGCCATGGCCCCGGTGTTCATTATCTCGTCCTGATCGCCGGTGGTCACGCAGCTGCCGCCGCACGGACAGTTCGTGTCGAAGTCGTTGCCATTGCAGGTGTTGGCCGCGTACGTGCTGCTGTAGGGGTACGTCCAGTTGGAGGCCGTCTCGCAGATCTCCTTCCACTGCGACGCGGTGCAGAGGTCCCAGCCCGAGCCAAGGTTCTGGCAGGCCAGGCGCGCGTTCGTCCAGCTGATGTTGGTCCACGGCTGCACGCCGCTCTTCGAGCAAGCCTTGCTCGTGAGCACGCCGCTGCCGTTGTAGGTCTCGGTCCCCTGGCTGCAGCTCGCCGCGTTCGGCTTGGACGCCTCCTGCTGGAAGATGTACATGCCGTTCACGTTCACGGCTCCGATCGTGGAGTACGCCGTGGCCGCGAAGTTGTCGACGGTCCCGTCGCAGTTGTTGTCAAGGCCGTCGCAGGTCTCGGAAGAGCCGCTCGTGGGAGAGGCATCGCAGTCGAGCGCGCCGGCCAGGCAGACGTAGACGCCGTCGTCGCGGCACGCCCCGATGCCCTCGGAGCAGGCCGTGCCCTTGAGCGGCCAGTTCTCGTCCACGGATCCGTCGCAGTCGTTGTCCACGTTGTCGCAGCCAGCGGACTCCGGGTTTATCGACATGCAGTCGGTCCCAACGCTGACGGCGGCGCCATAGTGGCAGTACCAACCCGTGGTGCCCGTGCCCGAGCACGTGCGGCACTCGGGGTAGGAGCCCGCGCAGGACCCCGACTTCGGGCAGAAGTCAGCGACCGTGACGAATGTCGGGTCGGCCTGGTCGATCAGCGTGTCGCAGTCGTTGTCCACGCCGTCGCAGACCTCGTTGCCCGTGTAGTCGCAGAACGTGGTGCAGCACGCGGCCCCTGCCGTGCAGCCCTGTGCAGGCCCGGGCCACCAGTTGGCCTCGCAGCCCGCCACGCGGCAAGTGCCTCCCTGGCACACGGGCAGGGCGTGCGGGCTGAGATCGGCCGCGCACAAGTGGCCGCAGTAGCCGCAGTTCGTGGGATCGACCGTGAACAGGGTATCCTCGTCCGTGGACCCGTCGCAGTCGTTGTCCAGGTCGTCGCAGATCTCGGACGATCCTGTCGATCCACCCGTGCAGACCATGGACCCGGCGACGCAGTCGTTGGTGCCGAAGCTGCACTCGCCCACGTCCGTACCGCAGGAACCGCCTTCTCCGGGCAGGGAGCCCTCGTCCGGGGTCCCGTCGCAGTCGTTGTCATGGCCGTCGCAGACCTCGGGGATGCCCGTGACGTCGCCCTGGCAGTCGAGCGCGCCACCTACGCACACGGTGGTTCCGAAGTCGCAGTCGCCAGTGCCCATGCCGCACGTCTGGTTCTCGTCCCCGAGCACGATCCCGCCCGGGTTGGTCTCGTCGTCGTCGTTGCCGTCGCAGTCGTCATCCAGGCCGTTGCACGTCTCGGCCACCGGTCCCTGGCCGCCAGTGCACGTGAGCACGCCGCCCGTGCACGCCCAGCTACCGAACTCGCACTCGCCGGTGTCTGCGACGCCCGGCGCGACCTCGCATGCGGATCCGACCTGGTAGACCGTGCCGTTGTCCACGACGTTGTCGCAGTCGTCGTCCAGGCCGTTGCAGGTTTCGCCGCCGGTGGACGTGCAGCACGTGCTGCCCGCCACGCAGCCGCCCACGGTCTCCTCGCAGATCGCGCACTCGTACTCGCATCCGTCTGCGTCCCCGCCGGGCTCGGTCGCGTTGATGTTGTAGTACCCGGGAAGGCAGTCCCCGATCGAGCACACGGCATCCGCCGGCAGCCCGGTGGGGCTGGAGCACACTCCCTCGGCGTTGTAGTAGAAGCAGTCCACCCCGCACGCCCTGCAGTTCCTGGGATCCGTGGTCAGATCGACGTCCTCGTCGGTCTGGCAGTCGCAGTCGTTGTCGATGTTGTCGCAGACCGAGTCGTCCACTGCCGACCCGAAGCACGCCGTCTCGCAGCCCATGGTGGACGGATCCCCGGGATCGTCGGTCTCGCAATCGTAGAAGTTGACGTCGCAGCTCGCCACCTCGCACATGCCGTCAACGCACTCGTTGTACGCGTTGGGCAACCGGCACTGGTTGCCGCACTCGCCGCAGTTGTTCAGGTTCATGTCGGTGTCCACGCACGATGGTCCGGTAGCACCGTCGCAGCACACGGTCGTTCCGGTGCAGGGCGGGTCGCACGTTGCGGGACCGTCGTCGTCCACGACGTCGCCCTCCACGTCCGGTGCGTCGAGGAGGTCCTCTGGCGCCTCCGCGTCCGCGTCCAGGCCCGTGTCGAACTCCGCGCCGTCCGGGATCGAATCCGTGGACGTGTCCGTGGACGAGTCCACGCAGTCCCCGATGCAGTAGGGGACCCCGTTGCAGCCTGACACGGCCATGGCCGCGGCCACCGCGATCACGAGGGCCGCCATCCGGAAGGAACCGGTCTTCATGCAAGCACCTCCAGCACTTTCGAGCGATGATTCGGACCGAACCGCAGCCCCATGCGGCGCGCGACCGCGCCGCATCACCGACATGCCGAGGGCGAGGAAGACGAGGATCGCGGAGGCGGCGAGCCCTCCGGCCATGCCGCCGCCGCCCGCGACCGTGCACCCCACGCAGCCGCCCGTGCCGGTCGCTATGATGTCCTGCCCGGTGGTTCCGCCGTCCGTGCCACCGTCCACCTCCTCGGGCGAAGGCTCGTCGGGCTCCACGATGCTCTGGTCGACGCACGTGTCCACCACGCACTCGAAGCCATCCGGGCACGCGATCCACCCGCACGGGTCGTCCTCGCAGATGCCGTCCACGCATATGAGCGGCTCCCGGCACGGCGGCAGGCCCTCGCACGGGTCCTCGCCGCACAGCCCGGTATCGGGGTCGCACACGTACCCGCCGGTGCACGTCACGTTCCAGCAGGGATCGTCCACGCACTCGCCGTCGTGGCACACCATGCCCTCGTCGCACACGACGTCCGGGCCGCAAGCGTCGAAGCAGTCCCCCTCGCGGCAGAACATCCCGGTCCCGCAGCTCACGCCCCAGCACGGATCCGGCTCGCACACGCCCGCGTGGCACCGCTCCCCGGGATCGCACTCGTAGCCCGCGGTGTAGCAATCGGCGGGATCGCATCGCGGGGCTCCGTCCACGACCACGCACACGAACCCCGCCGGGCACTCGACGCCCTCGCACAGGCTCTGGCAGATGCCTCCGTAGCAGCGCTCGTCCGGACCGCACGTGACGCCGAAGCACGGGTCGCCCACGCAGTACCATCCGGCGTAGTCGTCCAGGTACTCGCAGAGGCGCCCGGTCGAGCAGGGCCACTCCTCGTCAGGGTTGCACGGCGGCGAGCAGTAGTCCTCCCAGCAGACAGGCTCGCCGTCGCAGGGCGACTCCTCCTCGCTGTCCGGCACGCCGTCGCAGTCCGTGTCCTGCCCGTCGCAGAACTCGGGCTGCGG
>CAZGVR010000008.1:12488-18280 GCA_964528945.1 uncultured Myxococcales bacterium | reverse complement strand
ATCCCCATCCTGTAGGCCGCGAGGAAACCGATCGCGCGCACGCCCTGCCATGCCGTTATGCGGCGGTACCTCCACTCGCGGCGCAGCCAGAGCTTGGCGCTGTTGACAGCGAGGAGCGTGCCGTCCAGATCCAGGTAGGCCGCTATCCGCCCCCCGTTTTCGGCGTCGGGCATGTCAGACGTTCTCGGCGGCCTCCCGGCGGCGCGTGAACAGCCAGCCGAGCAGGCCGAGGATCCCGAGCAGGAAGCAGAATCCGGCCAGGACCTCGCATCCCAGGAGGGAGAAGCCGGACGACGGGTCCACCTGGCTCGCCGGATCCGTGCCGCCCGTGCCCAGGATCTGCGCCTTCATGCCGAACACCCAGGCGATCCAGCCCCAGGCGGTCCCCATGAAGAAGCCGGCCACGGACACTCCGAGCATGATCCATTTCACGGTCCGGATGTCCATGCGCGGGAACATAGGGACCGCCGGTCGCTCCGGTCAAGCGAAAAGGTCCGTGATGTCACGGCCGCGGCACCCTGGCGGAGCCGGGATCCCGAGCGCGGAGCACACGGTCGGAGTCACGTCCTCTATGCTCGCGCCCTCGATCCTGGCGCCCGCCGGGATCCCGGGGCCGCACATGACTATCAGCCCCTCGTGATCGTGGTTTGCGTCGTCGGCGCCCGTGTCGTTCCCCGGCAGGAACGGGTCGGGGTGGCCCGAGGTCCCCACCGCCCTCACGGACAGCCCTCCTAGCTCGACCATCAGATCGGGCGGCAGCCCGCGAGCCACGGGATACGCGTCCCCGGGCAGCACAGCCCTGTTCCCCATGGGCAGTCCGTCCGGGCGAGCCATCGACGAGATCCGGGCTGCCAGGTCGGCGAGAAGGGATTCCGCCTCCCGTCCCTGGCGCACGATGCCGGCCGGCTCGCGTCCCTCCATGTTGAGGTGGATGGGGCCCACGTACCCTCCCTCGCCCCAGGCGCGCGTGCGCGACCAGTCCGTCCGCCCGGACGCGGTCCTCTTCAGCCATCCCTCGCGTTCGAGCCAGTCGTTGATCGCGAATCCGCCCTCGAGGCTGCGCACGCCGTGATCCGACACGATCATCACGAGGGTCGATCCGCCTGCCTCGGAGGCGAGGCCGCCGACCATGGCATCTATCGAGCCCAGGAACTCGCGACCTTCCGCCATGGCGCGTTCGTCCGGCAGGCCCGAGGCCCTCCAGGCCGGATGGTCGGGGAGCAGCCGCCTCAGGAACGCGTGCTGGTATCTGTCCAGGCACATGTCCACGACCATGAGGAGGTCCAAGTCCCGGCGCCCTGCGAGCCAGCCAGCGATGCCGAAGCGCTGGCTGCTCGACGCGAGGATCCGCGATGCCAGATCGGCCCTGTCCGGGCCGCGGAACCCGCGGACGTCCGGCACGAAAGTGCCGAAACGCTCCTCGATCTCGCGGCCCAGGGACGGCGGGGCAGTCCAGACCGCGGCGTCCTCGGGTGTGAGCAGGTCCGTCACCAGGCAGCCTTCGATCGTCGCGGGAGGCGGCCACGTCAGCGGGACCCCGACGACCACGGACGTCAAGCCGTGCCTGCCCGCGAGATCCCACAGCCGCGGGGCCCTCAGGCTGGCGGATGTCGAGAGCCTCCTGTCGTAGGAGCGTGGGATCCTCTCGCGGAACCCGTACAGGCCCAGCGCCCCCGGGTCGAGGCCGGTCGTCATGGTCACCCATGCGGGAATCGTGATCGGGGGGAACGTCGAGCGGAGCGCGCCGGACGCACCGGCCTGGGCGAGATCCGCCAGGTGCGGCATGCACGGCGCGTGGGACTTCAGGACGATCCGCGGATCGGCGGCGTCCAGGCCGATGATCATGACCCTGTGCATCCCACTCACACATTCCACTTTTCCGGGTGATGAGTAAAGTAGGGCTTCCAGGCGCTGCATGGCGGACCGCAAGCACATACTCGCAGTCGATCTCGGGACCTCGGGGCCGAAGGTGGCGCTCGTCTCGACCGCCGGGGAGGTCTCGGACATCGAGTTCGAGCCCAACCACGTCGACCTGCTGCCCGGAGGGGGCGCCGAGCAGGATCCGGGCGAGTGGTGGACCAGCGTCATGACCGCGACTAGGAGGCTCCTCGGCCGCGGGATCGTCCCTCGCGGCGACATCGTCGCGGTCAGCTGCACCGGTCAGTGGTCGGGAACCGTGGCCGTGGACGAGGCTGGCAACCACCTGATGAACGCCGTGATCTGGCGCGACTCGCGCGGCCTCAGGCACCTCCACCCCGTGATGAAGGGCCTCGTCACCTACCGCGGATGGAGCGTGTGGAAGATCGCAAGGTGGATCCGGCTCTCGGCCGGCATCCCCGGGCCCGCGGGCAAGGATCCCATCGCCCACATACTCTTCATCAAGAACGAGCATCCGGAGGGCTACCGCCGCACGCACAAGTTCCTGGAGCCCAAGGACTGGCTCAACATGAAGTTCACGGGCCGGTTCGCCGCGACCTGGGACTCGATCACCCTCCACTGGGTCACGGACACGAGGGACCCGTCCACGGTCAGGTACGACGACTGGCTCCTGCGCAAGTCGACGATCGACAGGGAGAAGCTGCCGGACCTGGTCAGGGCAGTGGACGTCCTGGGACCCATCCGGGAGGACGTGGCCAGGGACCTCGGTCTCGACCCCGGCGTCGTGGTGGTTGGCGGATCGCCTGACGTGCAGTCCGCTTCGGTCGGCTCCGGCGCGGTCGCCGACTACGACGCGCACCTGTACTACGGGACCTCCTCCTGGATCACCTGCCACGTGCCGTTCAAGAAGACCGACATCTCGAGCAGCCTGGCGTCCCTGCCTTCGTCGATCCCCGGACGCTACCTCGTGACGAACGAGCAGGAGAGCGCCGGGGCGTGCCTGAACTGGCTGCGCGACAACATCCTCTTCCACGACGACGAGCTGCGTGGGGCGCTGCCAGGCGACGACGTGCACGAGGCCTTCGACAGGATAGCCGCGACCGTGCCGCCCGGGAGCGGCGGAGTCCTGTTCACCCCGTGGCTCTACGGCGAGCGCACGCCGGTCGAGGAGCACACGCTGAGGTCCACGTTCTTCAACATGTCGCTCGAGACCACGCGGGCCCATGTGGTGCGGTCCGTGTTCGAGGGGATCTCCTACAACTCGCGCTGGCTCTTCGAGGCGGTGGAGAGGTTCGCGGGCCGCCGGATAGGATCCGTCCGGATCATCGGCGGCGGGGCCAGGTCGAGGCTGTGGTGCCAGATCTGCGCGGACGTGCTCGACCGCAAGGTCCTGCAGGTCGCGCAGCCCATCCGCGCCAACCTGAGGGGCGCAGGCATGATCGCGGCCGTCGCGATCGGGGCGCTGCGCTTCGAGGACGTGCCCGGGACCGTCGGGATCGAGGAGACCTTCGAGCCGGATCCGGCGAACCGCGCGACCTACGAGCGCATGTACCGGGAGTTCCTGGAACTGTACAAGGGCACCAGGAAGATCCAGGCCCGGCTGAACGGCTAGCGTCCGAGGAGGGTTGAGCAGCCATGGACTTGAAGAGGATCGTGGAGAAGGCCGGGAAGCTGGATCCGAGGATCGCGTCCGCGCTTTACGGGGCCGTCAAGTCCATGCCGTTCGTCCGTAGCCAGGTGCGGAAGGAGTACGGCGCCCTCATGAAGGGGCTCGAGGGGCAGGTAAAGCCCTACAGGAAGCGGACCGAGACGCACGCCCGGCTTCCGGTCGAGGGGTTCCTAAGGCAGACGATCCTGTCGGAGATGGAGATCCTCCGCTCCGAGGAGGAGCCGCGGTGGAAGGACGGATTCGCGTCCGGCGCCGTGTACCACGGCGACGAGGAGCACATCGCGTTCCTCTCGAAGGTCTACTCGATGTTCTCGCAGGCCAACCCCCTGCACTCGGACCTGTGGCCCTCGATCGTGAAGTTCGAGGCGGAGATAGTCTCCATGACCGCCGCCATGCTGCACGGGGACGCGATCCCCACGGGCGGCGACGAGTCGAAGGAGGTGTGCGGTACCGTCACCTCGGGCGGGACCGAGTCCATCCTCCTCGCCATGAAGGCGTACAGGGACCACGCCCGTGCCACGCGCGGCATCAGGCGTGCGGAGATGATCGTGCCGGTCACGGCGCACGCCGCCTTCGAGAAGGCCGCGGAGTACTTCGGGATGCGGCTGGTGAAGGTCCCCGTGGACCAGGGCTTCCGGGCCGAGCCCGAGGCGGTGAAGAGGGCGATCACGCGCAACACCGCCGTCATCGTGGGCTCTGCCCCTTCCTTTCCGCACGGCATGGTGGATCCCATCGAGGAGCTTTCGACCATCGCGAGGACCAGGGAGGTCGGGTGCCACGTCGACGCGTGCCTCGGCGGCTTCGTGCTGCCCTGGGCCGAGAAGCTCGGTTACAGGGTCCCGCCCTTCGACTTCAGGCTCCCGGGCGTCACGTCCATGTCCGCGGACACGCACAAGTACGGGTATGCCGCAAAGGGAACGTCCGTGGTCCTCTACCGCGGCCACGATCTCAGGCATCGCCAGTACTTCAGGACCACGGAGTGGCCGGGAGGCCTGTACTTCTCGCCGACCTTCGCCGGGAGCAGGCCCGGGGCCCTGAGCGCGGCGTGCTGGGCCTCGATGATCTCGATCGGCGAGAAGGGCTACATGGATGCCGCCCGCCGGATCCTCGAGACCGCCGCCTCCATCAAGCACGGGATCCGCCGCATCCCGGATCTCAGGGTCCTCGGGGATCCGCTGTGGGTGATCTCCTTCGCCTCGGACACGCTCGACATATACAGGGTGATGGACCGGATGACCTCGAGGGGATGGTCGCTGAACGGGCTCCACAGGCCCGCCTGCGTCCATATATGCGTCACGCTCAGGCATGCGCAGGCCAAAGTGGCGGAGAGGTTCCTCCTGGACCTCGCCAAGTCCGTGGAGGACGTGAGGAGCAGCCCGGAGGAGAAGGGCGGGATGGCGCCGGTGTACGGGATGGCTGCGACCATGCCGGTCCGGGGCCTCGTCGCAGACATGCTCGACGCGTACATGGATCTCCTCTTCAGGGTCTAGCCGTCGCATGTCCAGGATTTCCTTCTACGGCATCCCCGCCCACGGACACGTGAACCCTTCGCTCCCGGTCGTGGCCGAGCTGGTCAGGCGGGGAGCCGAGGTCACCTACTACACCTCCGAGGACTTCAGGGCCGGGATCGAGGGCACGGGCGCCAGGTTCGCCACCCATGCCGACCTGCTCCCCGAGCTCGATCCCACGAGGCCCGATCCGAACCACGTGCGGATGGCGGAGCTGCTGGCCGAGCTCGGCAGGCGGCTGACGCCCGTGATCATCGAGGAGATCCGCCGCGACGCTCCCGACTGCGTCATGCACGACTCCCTCGCGTGCTGGGGCAGATGGGCGGCACATGCAACGCGCGTGCCTGCAGCGTGCTCCATGAGCACCTTCGCCCTGGACACGAAGACGGTGATGGCGAGGAGCTCGGCCTCGGGGTTCCTCTCGATGTGCATCGGCGGTGCAGGAGCGTGGATCCGCACGGCCGGGATCCTGCGCGACGTGAGACGGCGCTGGGGCGTGGACGCGGGCGGCACGATCGGGCTCTACACGAACCCCGAGGATCTCACCATCGTGTACACCTCGCGGGAATTCCAGCCCATGGAGCGCAGGTTCGGACGCGGCTTCCTGTTCGTGGGGCCGTCGATCCCGGGAAGCCAGGAGGTCGGCGACTTCCCGCTTGCCGAGATACGGGGCAGGGCGCCCGTCTACGTGTCGCTGGGCACGATCGCCAACGATCGGCCGGCCTTCTACAGGGACT
>CAZGVR010000008.1:1459-12478 GCA_964528945.1 uncultured Myxococcales bacterium | reverse complement strand
GGGACTGCGTCGAGGCGCTCCGGGACTCGGCAGGGCCGGTTGTCATGTCCATCGGGCGGAGGCTCGATCCCTCGGCCCTGGGCGATCTGCCAGGGCGCTTCCTGGTCCGCGGCCACGTGCCGCAGATCGAGGTGCTGAAGCACGCCTCGGTCTTCGTGTCCCATGCAGGGATGAACTCCGTGAACGAGGCGCTCTGGTTCGGGGTCCCCCTCGTCCTGGTCCCGCAGACCAACGAGCAGGACATAGTGGCCAGGCGCGTGGAGGAGATCGGGGCCGGCGTCCGTCTCGGCGGCCTCGATGCCGGGCCGGACGGAATCCGCGACGCGGTCCTCGGCGTGCTGGGCAGTGGATCCCACGCCGCGGCCGCGAGGCGCATCGGCGACTCCTTCAGGGCCGCCGGCGGATGGAGGCGCGCCGCCGACGCGATCGAGGAAATGTGCGCAGGCCCGCGAAGTTGTCCGATCCCGGTCTCGCAGTATAAATGATGGACAGGTGAAGGGAGTGAAAGACACCATGAAGGGATCAATCTCGAAGGCGCTCGCGTGCACGGGCCTGGCCCTGCTCCTCTCCTGCGGCTGCGGCGGGAAGAAGGCCGGGGATGACGCCGATGTCGGGGACACGTCCCAGGACGACATCGTGGCCGACACGGCCACGGATTCCTCCACCGACTTGCCGCCCGACACGGAGCCGGACGGGGTCCCCGACGTCTTCACGGACTCCGAGCCGGACGCCGTGCCTGACGTGGAGCCGGACGCGGATCTCGACTCGTCGCTCGACACTGCCGGGGACGAGGTTGGCGATCCCTACGGGGATTGGCCCACGGATCTGCCGTCGGACTGGCCATACGAGACGGCCAGCGAGTGCGAGGCTGCCGGCGGGTTCTGCTCCGGGGCACGGTGGGAGCTCTGCCCGGTCGGGTACGAGTACACCGGCACCGGGGACGGTCGCCTGGGCTGCGACGTGGGCGGCTGGTGCTGCGTGCCCGCGCCGCCGAGCACGTGCTCGGCGTCCGGGTGGACCAACTGCGTCGAGGGCTCGGCCTGCGTCGGCTGCTGGGACGATCCCGGCGATCCCCTCCTCGCTTGCGAGGAGGGCCGGGTCTGCTGCTACGACGTCTGCGACTGATCCGCCGGCCCCGGCGGGGGATCAGCCCTTGTCGTCGAGGTCGTATTTCTCCAGGCGCCTCAAGAGCTGGAACCTGCTGATGCCCAGGAGCTTGGCCGCCCTGCTCTTCACGCCGCCGGAGACCTCCATGGCCTGGACTATCAGCCTGCGCTCGACGCTCTCGATGGTGTCGACCCCGGGGATGAACTCGATGCCCAGCCCCTGCGCCTCGCCGGACGGCCGTGGCCTCCCCTGGTCCTGGGACGACGCGTCCTGCGGCCTGGCCGCGCGCATGGGTGGCCTGCTCCTGCCCTCGCCCGCCATGCGCTCGGGCAGGTGCTCGGGATAGAGCCGATCGCCGCGCACCAGGATCATGGCCCGCTCCACGATGTTCCTCAGCTCCTGGACGTTTCCCGGGAAGTCGTATGCAGACAGCAGGGAGGCCAGGTTGTCTTCCACGTGCTGGACGGCCTTGCCCATCCTCGTGTTGAAGTGGTCTATGAAGAGGTTCGCCAGGAGGACGATGTCCTCTCCGCGGTCGCGCAGCGGCGGCAGGGTGATCGCGAACACGCTGAGCGTGTGCACGAGCCTGTCGTGGAGGAAGTCGGGCAGCGGGAGCCTCCTCGCGGAGGCCGCGACCCTGCCCACGAACGGCACCTCCTCGCTCGACCCCAGGTGGCGGTAGCTCCTCGATTCGAGCACGCCCAGCAGCATCTTCTGGAGCCGGTCCGGGGCCTCGTCGATCGCGTCGAGGTAGAGCACCCCGTCGCGCGCCGAGTCCAGGATCCCGGGCTCCACCACCTCCGTGCCGCTCACCGTGTGACGCAGCCTGCCGAAGAGAACGCCGTCGGCGGGCCCGGCAGGCCCTGCGAGGCAGTTGAGCGTCGCGAAGGGGGCTCCGGCCGGCACGCCGCGCCGGTGGATGTAGCGGGCGGCCACGCTCTTGCCCGTGCCGTTCTCCCCGAGGAGGAGCACCGAGGTGTCAGGGGAGGAGGCGACCTCGTCGAGCCTCGCGCGCACCTCGCGCATTATGTCCGAGTTCCCGAGGAGCGCCTCCTCCCTGCCCTCGGGCATGGCAGGGTCGTAGCTCACCCGGGCCAGCATCCTCTCGCGCACCTCCAGCACGCGTGCCACGATGGGGTCCGTGCGCGTGGACTTGGCTATGTAGTCCTCGGCCCCCAGCCTCATCGCCTCGACCGCGTCCGGTATCGACTCGTATGCGGTCATCATCACGACGCCGCAGCCGGGCATGATGGCCCTCAAGCGGGGGATTATCCTGATCCCGAGAGTGTCGGGGAGCCGGTTGTCGAGCAGGACCACCTGGAAGGGCCCGGACGTGCGCGCCTTGGCCAGCGCGACCTCGCTGTCGTCGGCAAGATCGCACTCGACCCCCTTGCGCCTGAGTGCGCGCGACAGCGCGCCCGCGTAGGTCCGCTCGTCGTCCACGATGAGGGCACGGAATGCGGTCATGAGGCCTCCTCGGCCCGTGCCGGGCCCGCGCCGCGTCCTGCGCCCGGGACGGGCAGGACGATGCGCGCCAGGGCGCCTTGCCCGTCGCGCACCTGCTCCAGGAAGACCTGGCCGCCCAGATCCTCGACTATCTTGCGCGAGACCGCGAGCCCGAGCCCGCTCCCCCTGGTCTTGGTCGAGAAGAAGGGCTCGAAGAGCTTCTCCTGGGAGACTCCGTGAGGCAGGCCGCGTCCGCGATCCTCTATCTCCGTCGTCACCCGGCTCCCGTTCGACGTCGTGCGGCAGGAGATGTGCGTTCCCGGCGGGCTGGCCTCGATCGCGTTGACCAGCAGGTTGATGAAGACCTGCCTGAGCGCGTCCGCGTCGGCCAGCACTTCGTCGTCACGGCACCCGGACACGTCGACCGACTTGTCCCTGGCCGCAGGGTTCTGGAACGCCACCCTGACGGCGTCCTCGAGAACGATCCCCACCTGGATCCTCGCAGGCGTGATCGCCGGCCGCCGCGCGAGCGCGAGGTAGTCCCTGAGTATCGCATCCAGCCTGTCGACCTCGTCGGCGACCACGAGGAGCTCTGGACCGAGCTCGGGCGCCTTCATCTCCCCGCTCTCCACGTCGGCGACAATCTCGCGGAGCGAGGCGCCGATGCTGACCAGCGGGTTGCGGATCTCGTGGGCTACCTGGGCGGCCATCTCGCCCATCATCGCCAGCCGCTCGGCGCGCACCAGCCGGCGCCTGAGATCCTCCTCGGCCCGTGCCTGGCCTGCCAGGCCGCCGAGATCGCGGATCCGCACTATGGCGCCGACGTGCTCCCCCTTCTCGTCCATGGACACCAGGCCCGACACGAACGCAGGGAAGTCCTTCCCGTCGCCGCGCTGGACCCTGGCCCGCATCTCGAAGAACCCCTCGGAGACCAGGTGCATCCTCGACTCGAGGACCCGGTGCGACGACTCGGCGTCGTGGAAGAGCACCTCGAAGGGCCGGCCCTTGAGATCGTCGACCGCGATCCCGAACATCTCCTCTGCGCGCGGGTTCGCGCCCGTGATGGTCTGCGCCTGATCGAGGCTGATCATGGCCTCGGCCGCGTCCTCGAGGAAGCGCGTGAGCGCATGCATGACGACCGATGATCCCGGCAGGGAGGAACCCCCCAGGTCGCGAAGCACGACGCGCGCGTCGTCCGCGAACCGCTCGCTCTCCAGCACGAGGCCGATGCGCGTCGCGTAGGAGATGAGGAGCTCCCTCTGGCTGGGGGAGAACGGATGGTCGTCGACCTTCTCGAAGAGGATGATGCCGAGAATTCCCGACTGGCCGGTCACGGGGACCGAGGCGTACTTCCGGGGTCCGATCATGCGGTCCATGGCCGCGGAGATGGGCGACGGGATGGCCTGGCCGACCAGGTCCGCGATCGAGGAGCTCTCCATGATGCGGCCGGTCCTCAGGCTCTCGAAGACTATCGATCCCGTGGCCGGCTTCCAGCCGATCACCCCGCCCCCCAGGTGGGTCCCCACGATCTGCTCGACGCGCTTCAGGATGTTCCCGACCTCGTCCATCGTGCCGACCCAGATCCGCACCGTGTGTGACGCCTCGTCGAAGCGGAGGTACGACGCGCTCCCGCAGCCGAGAAGGCGTGCCGCCCCTCTCATCACCAGCTGGATGTTCCTCTCGACGAGGGACGAACCGGTCTGCTCGGCGCCCGATCTGCTCACGGTGCTCCATCATATCAGCGAAGCCGCGTTCGTCCACCCGAACGGGGGCCAGGCCCGGACGAGAGGACAGTGGAGGACGTGAGATCCATTCCGGGCTATTATGGCCCGATGCGGACGCTGCTCGTCGGGTTGGATGGCTTCGATCACGCGGTCTTCCGTACCCTGGCGGCCAGCGGGAGGCTGCCAAGGCTCAGCGGGATCGAGGGGCTGGGGGCCGCCGGCGTGCTCGCGTCCCCGCCTCCCTCGTCCACCATTCCCTCCTGGACCACCATCCTGACCGGCGTGAACCCGGGCCGGCACGGCATGTGCGATTTCACACGCCGCGAGGGCTACGGGGTGAGGCTGGCGACCACCTCGGACCGTGAGGTTCCGAACGTCTTCGAGATCCTGTCCACGCTCGGAAGGCGGGTGGTGGCAGTGGGATTCCCCGGGACATTCCCGCCGGTCGAGGTGGACGGCGTCGTCTTGGCCGGATGGGATTCGCCAGCGGCGGTCCGGGGCAGGCGTGAGGGATGCTGGCCCGGAGCCCTGCACGACGACCTGGTCAAGAGGTTCGGCCTGGACTACCTGCCGTTCGACGTCATCGACCAGTACAGGGCAGGCGTGGACGCCGGCCCCGGATGGTACAGGGAGGCCTGCTCGCGCCTGGTCGAGACGGCGGGGCGCAGGACAGAGCTGGCCATGTACCTGGCCGATGAGCGGGCGGGCGGTCCGGTGGACCTGCTGGCCGTGCACTTTCCCGAGCCCGACACCGCAGGGCACCACTTCTGGCACCTCCACGACCTCAACTCGCCCAGGAGCCCGGCCTGGCTGGACGGGTTCGTGGACGGCAGGTCTGGCAGGGTGGCCGACCCGCTGGCCGAGATCTACGAGTCCGTGGACCGGGCCGTCGGCGAGCTCGTGGACAGGTTCCATCCTGCGGCAATCGTCGTGGCCTCGGATCACGGCATGGGAGGCAGCGGTCTCAGGGTCGCCAGCATCAACAGGCGGCTTGCATCCGAGGGGTTCCTCCGCGCGGATCCCGTGGGACCCTCCAGCGCTGCCGGCGAGCTGATCGCCGGGTTCGGAAGGCTGGGCGCGGACCTCGTGCCGCCCGACATGCGGGCCGATCTGCTGAGCGCGGCAGGTCCGGGCCTTGCCGGCGGCATGCTGTCCCGCGTGCGCTTCGGCGGCATCGACTGGAAGCACACCATGGCCTTCAGCGAGGATCTCAACTACTCGCCTTCGGTCTGGATCAACCAGATCGGGCGCGAGCCTGCCGGAACCGTGCTCGCGTCGGAGAGGACGTGGTGGCTGAAGCTCGTGTCGGACACGCTCGAGCGCTGGACCGCGCCGGATCGCGGGGTAGAGGCCCATGGCGAGGAGCGGAAGGTCGTGGAGCGCATCCACCTGCGTGAGGATCTGGTGAGGGGTCCGGTCGCGGCGAGGATGCCCGACCTCCTGGTCGAGCTGACCCTGGACTCCGGGTACGCCAAGAACCTCCACCCCGGCACGTTCAGGCGCATGGGCTCGGCCGTGGAGGACCTGCCGGGCTGGCTACTGCGGGGGTCCAAGGGAAGGTCCATGCCCGGAAGCCACAGGCCCGGAGGCGTGTGGATCCTGGCCGGTCTCGCCGGGAGCGGCGAGGGGGGGGAGGCCAGGGTGGAGGCATCTCGCGCAGGGCCGCTCGACCAGCCTTCCATCGCGCCCCTGATCCTCGAGCTTGCCGGGTGCCGCGTGCCCGGGCACTTCGATGCCGAGCCCGGGCGGGTCACGGATGGCCGCATCGACTGGTTCGATCCCGGGGTCCTCGCGGAGGCGTTCCTGGCGGCCCGGGACCGTGCTGCCGGGGACGGCCGCAATCCACCGGGCCGAGACGATCCCGGGGGCGTTGCCGCGGTCGAGAAGAGGCTCGAGGATCTGGGCTACACGTGAAGGGTCACCGTGGGATCACGGATCGACCGGGCCGCCGTCCGGGCCGGAGATGGGCGGCAGGCAGTACATGCCAGGCGTGCTCGGCAGCGTCGAGCAGGAGTACCCGTCCCAGGTCCTGCACTGCGAGGACGTCGTGCAGCTGCGCAGGCAGTAGGACCCGTACCCGTAGAGGCTCACGCACGATCCCGAGGCACCGCAGTCGGAGGACGAGGTGCAAGTGGCCGAGCAGTACCCGTTCGGGAACTCGATCATGCCGAAGAGAGTGGTGACGCAGGTCCGTCCCGATCCCGGGACCGCGGCGCACTGCGCGGCAGACGAGCAGGCATCCCCCACGATCCCGGTCGGCCCGTCCGGAGGGATGTCGGGCGGCATGTCCGGCGGGCTGTCCGGATGCGTGTCCGGCGGCATGTCGGGTGGGCTGTCGAGATGCGTGTCCGGCGGAACGTCCGGAGGCATGTCGGGGATGGTGTCCGGTGGAGCGTCAGGCAACGTGTCATGCGGTACGTCGGGCAAGGAGTCCGGCAGCGAGTCCGGCGTGGTGTCCACCGGCACGTCGCCGGTTCCGTCACCGTCGAGCCAGCCATCGGTGCTCGTGTCGGGCGTGTAGCCCTGGGTGGTGCCGCCGCACGAGGCGAGCAGGAGGACGAGCGCCGGTAAAACTACGGGAATACGCATGAAATTCTCCTCTGTGATTCATCGATCATGCCTGTGCCACCTGCGATGTCAATGGTTCCATCCGGTTGGCTCGATTTTGCCGCCCGGGCCGCCCTCCTGTAGACTCCGGTCGTGCGCGCGGATGATGCGATACGCGCATTCGAGGGCTACCTCGTCCACGAGAGGGACGCCTCGCCGAACACGGTGGGGGCGTACATGCGCGATCTCGACGGCCTGGTCTCCTGGGGCAGCGAGGCGGGCCGAAGGGTGGAAGAAGTCGCCGACCTTGACATCGTTTTCCTGCGTGCCTACCTTGCCTCGCTGTTCGAGACCCTGACGCCGTCGTCGATCAGCCGCAAGGTGTCGTCCATCAGGGCCTTCTTCAGGTTCCTGGACGCGAGGAAGATGATCGCAGACAACCCCTCCGCGCTCTTGAGAGCCCCCAAGCTTCCCAGGAAGCTGCCGCGGTTCCTGACCGTTGACCAGGCCATGAGCCTGATGGATCTGCCGGCCGAGTCCTCTCCGAAGGGGATCAGGGACCGCGCGATCCTGGAGCTCCTCTACGGAGCCGGCCTGCGCGTCAGCGAGCTGGTCTCGCTCGATCTCGTGGACCTGGATCTCGGGGAGCGGACGGTGCGGGTGATGGGAAAGGGTCGCAAGGAGAGGATCGTCCCGTTCGGGGAGCACGTCCGGGACGCCCTGTCGAGGTGGCTGATGGCGAGGGGCGTGTTCGGAAAGGCCGGGCCCACGTGCAACGCGCTGCTAGTGAACGGCTCGGGCAAGAGGCTGTCCGTGAGGACCGTGCAGCGCATGGTCGGCCGGACCACGGGGCAGCTGGGGACGAGCGAAGGCCTGGGGCCCCATGCGATCCGGCACACCTACGCGACCCATCTCCTGGGAGGCGGGGCCGGCCTGAGGGAGATCCAGGAGCTGCTCGGCCACGCCTCGCTGACCACGACGCAGAAGTACACGCACGTCACGGTCGAGCACCTCGCCGAGGTGTACGACAGGACGCACCCCAAGGCCCATCGCGATGGAGAGCACGGAGATGACGAAGAGGAGTGACGAGTCGAGGGTGCGGTGCACGACCGTTCCCGCGGTGAGGCGAGGAGGCCGGGGGGTGATGGCCGCGGACGGGCAGGTCACGGTCGGAGCGACCGTGGTCAAGCACCGCGCGAGGAAGGTCAGGCTCCTGGCCGGCGGGACCGTGATCGCCGGCTTCGCGGGCGCGAGCGCGGACGCGTTCACTCTTTTCGGCAGGCTTGAGGCCAAGCTCGGCGAGTTCAACGGCAACCTGATGCGAGCCGTGGTCGAGCTCGCAAAGGACTGGCGGACGGACAAGTACCTTAGGCGGCTGGAGGCCATGCTCCTCGCCGCGGACCGGAAGCAGACCTTCCTGATCAGCGGGAGCGGGGACATCATAGAGCCGGACGACGAGGCGATCGCGGTGGGGTCCGGCGGGCCGTTCGCGCTCGCCGCGGCTCGCGCGCTCATGAAGCACACGTCCCTTGGGGCGAGGGAGCTCGCCCTGGAGTCGCTCGCCATAGCGTCGGCCATCTGCGTGTACACGAACACCGAGTTCGTGATCGAGGAGCTTGCCAGCGAATGATCGACGAGAACCGTCCCGCGAGCGGGACACCGGAAGGATCCCCCGAGTCCTCGCCGCGGTTGATAGCGCCGTCGGGCGAGCCCGAGGGCTCGGGAAGGGCCACGTCCTTCACGCCGCGCGAGATCGTGTCCGAGCTGGACCGCTTCATTGTGGGCCAGAAGAAGGCGAAGCGCGCCGTGGCCGTCGCCCTGAGGAACAGGTGGCGCAGGCACAAGGTGCCAGCCGATCTCCGCGACGAGATCACGCCCAAGAACATCATCATGATCGGCCCGACCGGCGTGGGGAAGACCGAGATCGCGAGGAGGCTGAGCCGCCTGGCACAGGCGCCGTTCGTCAAGGTGGAGGCGTCCAAGTTCACCGAGGTCGGCTACGTCGGACGCGACGTGGACTCCATCATACGCGATCTCGTGGAGGCCTCGGTCAGGCTCGTGCGCGAGGAGGAGATGTCCAGGGTGCGCATCCGCGCCTCGGCGCTCGCGGAGGAACGGCTGCTCGACCTGCTCGTCCCGCAGCCCGGAGGCCAGAGGAAGGCGGCCCCTGGCGTGATGCGCCCGTTCGGGCTCGACATAGGGCTCGGCGGCCAGGCCGCCGTAGCCCCCTCCGGATTCCAGGCCACGGCCGAAGGATCCACGGACGAGTCGCTCAGGGCTCGTCGCGAGGAGACGCGGGACAGGCTCAGGGCGGGCGCCATCGACGACAGCCTCGTCGAGATCGAGGTCGCGTCCCGGCAGAACCCCATGGTCGAGATCTTCTCCACGCAGGGCGGGATGGAGGAGATGGAGATCAAGCTCCAGGACATGCTGCAGGCCATCCCTGGCGCCATGGGCGGCGGCGGCAAGCGCAAGACACGCAAGGTCAGGGTCAGGGAGGCCCTCGAGGTGCTCGCCGAGGAGGAGGCGCAGAAGCTCGTCGACATGGACAAGGTCACGCGCGAGGGCAAGCTCCGGGCCGAGCACGACGGCATCGTGTTCCTGGACGAGATCGACAAGGTCGCGGGCCGGCAGGCCGCGGGTCACGGCCCGGACGTGAGCAGGGAGGGCGTCCAGCGCGATCTCCTCCCGGTGGTCGAGGGCACGACCATCCAGACCAAGTACGGGCCGGTCACCACCGACCACATCCTCTTCATCGCGGCCGGCGCGTTCCACGTGTCCAAGCCCTCGGACCTCATCCCGGAGCTGCAGGGACGATTCCCCATCCGCGTGGAGCTGGATCCGCTGACCAAGGAGGATCTCGTCCGGATCCTGACCGAGCCGGAGAACGCGCTCACGCGGCAGTACTCCGAGCTGCTCCGGACCGAGGACGTGAAGCTGACGTTCGAGCCCTCGGCCGTGGAGGCGCTCGCCGAGGCCGCGGCCGCGATCAACGCCAAGCACGAGAACATCGGGGCCCGCAGGCTCTACACGATCATGGAGGCGCTCCTCGAGGAGGTCTCCTTCACCGCGCCAGAGCGCTCGGGCGAGGTCATCCGCATAGATGGCGACGTGGTTCGGAAGAGGCTCGCGCCCTTCCTCGAGGACAAGGATCTCTCTCAGTACATCCTGTAGCGATCAGCCCAGATCCGAGCAGTGCCACTGCACCTCGACCGACCTCAGGACCGGGCTCTGCAGGTCGACGGACGGCTCCATGATCACGACGATCCTGAGGATCGGTCCCAGGTAGACGCCGGCCGCCGCGAACGCAGCGGTCAGATCCACGGTGGGCGTGTCCGGCGGGATGGTCGCGAGCGTCACCTCGGTCGCGGTCGCGAGCCCGGCCTCGGTGTCCGCGCTGATGCCGATGATCGTGACCCTGGATCCGGCCGGGGTCTCGATGTTCCAGTCGAGATCCGCCCACCCGTCCTCGGGCCTCTCGTTGCACCGCTGCCACGTGTGCACCCACGTGCCCCTCGGCATCATCAGGGAACGCTGGTAGCCCGTGAAGTCGCTGTAGGTGTAGGGGCCGCTCCCGACCGGGGAGTCGTACAGGGTGCCTGTCGCCTTGTCGAGCCGCGTGGCCGTGTTCGATCCCTGGTTCACGGTCCAGACCTGGCCCAGCTCGTCCACGCCCACGCCTATCGGGGTTATGCCCGAGATGTCGTAGACCAGCATGGACGTGGGCGCGTCCGCGTCGAAGCCCACGATGCGGTTGGTGCCGCCCCCGTCGTAGTTCGAGGCCCAGATCCAGCCGTCCGCGTCGGCCGCAACGCCGCGCGAGTAGGGAAGGCCGAGAGCCACGGACAGCCAGCCCGACCCGCCAGGGTCGTATCCGCACACGTAGGCGCTCCACGATCCGACCCATACCCTGCCGGTCGGGTCAACGGCAATGCCGTACGGCGAGAACACCGAGTCCTCGGCTCCCGAGGGCGTGTCGCATCCCGACCCTGCCGTGGACACCGGGGCATCGACCACCAGCGTCTCGGGATCGAACCGCTGGATGTACCCTGGCCCCGGCCTCATCTCGCTCGCCCAGATGTCTCCGTTGATGTCCACGGCAGCGCCGTATGGGTTCAGCGCGGACAGGCCGAAGACGCCGCCCTGGGTCAGGTCGACCTCGGCGGTCACGGCTCCGGTGTCCGGGTCCAGCTTG
>CAZGVR010000008.1:0-1449 GCA_964528945.1 uncultured Myxococcales bacterium | reverse complement strand
GAAGCGGCTCTCTGACCACATGCCCACCCAGGGGTTGCCGCCCGACATGAACTCGTAGTCGCCGAAGTCGATGGCGAGCGCGCGGGCCACCCCACCTGGATTGCCGACCGGCTGCCGCCAGATCACGCACTCGTCCTCGCCGAGCGGGAGCGGGGTGGGGCCGGTGGACGTCTGGAAGACCCCGTCACCGCTCCTGTCCACGCAGTAGCGCTCGTCGCCCGCCATCTTTGCGACCGAAGGCTGGTTGTTGGTCGGGCTGACGTGCGCCCGGCTGGCCACGTACGCGTTGCCCAGGCTGTCGACGGCAGTGCGGCTCGGCTGGTCGTCCCTGCTGCCGTACAGGCCCACGTAGTAGCGGCCCACCTCCACCCCGTCCGAGAGCCTGAGCTTGGAGACCGTGCCCTCCTCTGAGTTCGCGATCCACGCGAAGCCCGCGTCGATCTCGCTGGAGCCGAGCACCACGCCGCCAGACCCGTCCGGGTTGTCCATTATGCCGTCCGAGTACGGGTCGGACGGATCCGGCTCCACGTCGCCCTCGCTGTGGCAGCCCGGATCGCAGTTTCCGCAGGAGCTGTACACCTCCTCGTCGCCCACGCCGTTGCAGTCGTTGTCGATGCCGTCCCCCGGGACCTCGGCCGCGAGCGGGTTCACGCCGGGCACCGCGTCGTTGCAGTCGCCGTCCGGCAGCGTCGGGCAGTCGTCCTCGACCGAGCCCGCGCAGGGGCCGGACTCGCAGGTGCAGTCGCCGTCGTCGTCGTAGCACTCTGTGCCCTCGTCGGCGGTCCCGTCGCAGTCCTCGTCCACGCCGTCGCACCGCTCGGGCCGCAGGGGGCCTATCGCCGCGTCCCAGTCGTCGCAGTCGCCGGAGAGCTCCGAGGAACCGTCGTGGTCGTCGTCGTAACACTCGGTGCCCTCGTCGATGACCCCGTCGCAGTCCTGGTCGACGCCGTCGCAGACTTCCGTGGCGCCCGGGTGCGTCCCCGCGTCGCCGTCCCAGCAGTCGAGCGCGTCGTCCGCCTCGTACTCGGTCGTGTCGCACGTGCCGTCCAAGGCGTCGGTGGTCGTGCCGTTCGCGTTGCCGTACCCGTCCCGGTCCGCGTCGACGGTGCACGTGATCGTGTCGGTTCCGTTGCAGTCCTGGTCCGTCCCGTCGCCCGCCGGGTCGGTGGCGCCCGGGTGGACGGCCGGGTCGGCGTCGTCGCAGTCAGTGGCGAAGTACGCCTCCTGCGCCGCGGTGTCGCACGTGCCGTCCGCGGCGAGACGGGTGAGCCCGAGCATGTTCCCGTGGCCGTCGCGGTCGGAGTCGAGTACGCAGGTGACCGTGTCCGTGCCGCTACAATCCTGGTCGATTCCGTCGCCGGGGACCTCGGCCGCTCCGGGGTGGATCGAGGCTATCGCGTCGTTGCAGTCGGCCGAGACGCCGGACTCCTGCTGCGCCGTGTCGCAGGA
>CAZGVR010000007.1:8638-18510 GCA_964528945.1 uncultured Myxococcales bacterium | reverse complement strand
CGTCGTCCCCGCCGTTGCAGATCTCGACCAGCACCGAGTCCTCCACGATCTGGTACAGGATCGCCGAGAGCTGGGTCTCGTTGTCCGCGCGGAAGGCCGTGGTCGAGTTGTTGTCCACCCCGTCGTCCCCGCGGTCCGCCATCTCGTTCAGCGTGGCCGAGCCATACGCCATGCCGATGACGTACGATTTCACGTGGTAGGTCGTCCCGCCGTAGACGATGTCGTACAGGTTGTCCACGGCCGTGTAGGCGTCCGCCTCGGTGAGGCATGCCTCGGCCCCGTCCGTGAGGATGATGGTGTAGTACGGCCGGCAGGTCCTGAGCGTGTCGTTCGGGATGACCCCCACGCCCGCGCCGTTGAACGGCGCCAGCCCCGCGAAGTAGTTCCTCGCCTGCTGGATCGTCCACGCCAGCGGCGTCGTGCCGTTCGCGCGAAGCTCCATCTCGGCGCCGTCGGTGGTCCAGGCCGCCGAGTATTCGTGCTGGTTCAGCCACCGGTAGACGTCGTTGGAGCTCTCGGCCCCTATGTACACGGCCATGTACTGCGTGGTGTCCGCGGAATTGCAGATCGCGGCGCCGCCGGAAGTCCACCCGGAGTACTTAAGCTGATCCTCGGTCGCGCCAGGGAGCAGTGGATTGCAGTTCACCTGGTTGCAGAAGTACGGATTCGCGCCGAGGTTGCTGGCCGCTGCGAACCGCTGCGGAAACTTCATCAGGCCGAAGGTGATGTCGCCCGAGGCGGCGACCATCTTCCTCATGGCCTCCTTGGCCATGTAGATGCGCGAGTCGTCCGCGAACGTGTCCCCGTCCATGTCCTGCCCGGGGCAGCAGTACCTGGACCCCCAGGTGTCCCGCGTGCCGTCGCCCCACGACCACGTGCCCGACGCGTTCTGGATCATGGATCCGGACGTATCGAATACGATCAACATGTAAGGCTTGATCTGCGTTCCCTGGGCCCCCGAGGTTGCAGCGAACGCGCCGATGACCAGGACCACGACGGCCGACGATACGATTCTCAATCTATAGGACATGAACACCTCCCGCACGGGCGGACTCCTCATGGGGACCGTCTTCCCCTCCCGGGAGACCCGGCAGAGCCCGTATATTTTGAAGCACCTACACCTCCGCGTCAACTCGAATAAAATCCGGCCCGTGGCGAGCGGCGCAATCTGGAGTTGCATGGCCCCGTGATGATAACTTGGCCGCGTGGGGAGAGGTGTCCACAGGCTGCTTCCTGCCGCGGCGATCCTGGCAATCGCCTGCACCCTTCCACTCACCGTCCACGCCTGGAGCTCCTTCCGCGTCGAGGTCTACACAATGGACGTCTCCCTGGACGAGACGGGCGGCGTGACCGGCACCATCATGCTCGACCTGGAGGTCCTGGGCGGAAGCTTCCGCGGCTTCAAGATAGCGCGCGGGGACGAGAACATGTCGTGGGCCTCCACGTCCATGTTCTGCGAGAACTCCAGCGGCAAGCGCTACGCGCTGGAGAGGGTGCCGCGCGAGGACGGCTTCACGGACTTCAGGTTCCAGGGCCCCGGCTACATCCCGAAGGGACCTGCGAGGTGCTCGCTCTCGTTCTCGCTCGACGCGCTGGGCACGGGCGCGGTCCAGGTCGTCCCGCCCATAGAGACCGACGAGGGCGTGGAGCCCGAGCGGATACGCCTGCAGATGAAGACGCCTGGGCTGCCAGTGGCCGTGGAGGAGCTCGTGATCACGGTCCACCTGCCAGGCCAGGTGCCGGAGGCTGACCGCGGTCTCGGCGAGTTCACTGCCGAGGAGTACGGCATCACCCACTTCCCGTCCGCGATCACGATGACGCGCTACAGGCCGCCCGCCTACTACACGGGCCTCGTCGACCTCTAGCTGCCGCGCGGCGCAATCTCCCTGCCCGGGGCGATCGGGACCCGGGGATCCGGGAGCGTCCTCACCCGGATCGCGTCCTTCACCGGGATCCCGGCAGAGGAGTCGAGGGACGGGGAGCGCGTGTCCCTGGCGATCCTGGCTGGGATCGCATTGCTGGGCCTGGCCCTCGTGGCGCTCAAGCACTGGGGCACGGCGCGCGCGGACCGCGCGTCCGCAATCGCCCGTCCTCACCTGTTCCTGCCAGGGGCTCCGCTGGCCCTGAGGGTCGCCCTCGGGACGGTCCTGCTCGCAGGATTCGTGCTGCTCGCATGGGCCGGCAGGGACGCGCCCGCGATCGCGGCGATCTCTGCGGCCTTGCTCATGCACTTGAGGGGCGGCATGCGCTTCGAGTCCCTGGCGGGAACCGGCGCCGTCCGGGCCGGATGGCGCGAGATGCCGTGGGACGAGGCCCGGGCCTTCGTGCGGGCGGCCGGCGCCCGGGACGGCCGGGCCCGCCTTTTCCTGGATGCGACCTCGCTCCCGGGCGCGGCGCTGGCCCTGCTCCTCGCGGGGGGCATCGTGTCCATCGCGTTCCTGGTTCTCGGGGAGGTGCCGGCCGAGCGCGATCTGGTCCTCGGGGCGGGTTCCCTGCTCGTCGTCTTCGGATTCCTCACCTCCACGCGGCTGGGCGGCAGCGCCAGGCTTGCGGCCCGAACCCTCGCCAAGCTTCGCCGGGTCGCGCGGACGCTCGAGGAGTCGGGGCGCGAGCCGCCCCTCCCGAGCGTCTCCTCGTCGCAGGAGATCCCCGTCACGCCCGACATGCGGCTCCGGTCCGGCGATCCCGGGACCGGCATCTGCTTCGAGGTGGGTGTCGAGTGGACCCGCGCGTGGTCGGGTTGGCGGGGACGCTACACGGTGATCATCGACCTCGACGCGATGCGGGGTGCGCTCGTCGCCGACGCGCCGTGGCTGGAGCGGGCCGAGATCCACACGAGCCTCGAGATGTCCAGGACGGCCATCCTCGTCCGCACGGCGGATCCCTCGGTCCCGGGGCGGCTGCTCGCCCGCGTGGCCGATCACCTCGGCGCAGCCCGGACCTCGTGCGACGCCTCGCTCGCGATGGGCGTTCTCTCCGGCGAGGCGGGGCCGGCAGGGGAAGGGTGTGCGCCTCTTGACCCCAGGCCGGCCGCGGGGTAAAGCGTCCCCCTGCATCGATGCTGGATCTAACGAGCTTCATACACCGCGCCGAGCTCAAGGACATCATGACGCGGTGGATCCTCGGCAAGTACCAGCCGGAGGACTGCCCGCGGCTCAAGGACATCGTCAACTTCAACGGCTTCCTCGTCAGCCGGTACCTGAACGATGCATGCCAGCGGCTGTTCTCGTCGCTCGCCGAGAACGGGGTTTCGCGGATCCCGGTTCAGCTGAAGGGTGAGCTCAAGGACTTCATCGTCAGGAACCCGCCCTACCGGAGCGGGCGGATAGACGAGATCCTCGCGCACTACTCCAGGTACCCGCAGGACTACTATCGCAGGGCGCCTTTCGTGGGCGTCCTATACTACACGGGCCTCGAGGACGCGCCAAGATACCTCGGACACTCGCGCATCAAGCGGGCGAGACGCCTGTCGGAGAAGGGCGCGCGCCGCATCGTCGACTTCATATTCGGCCACATCAAGTACCAGGCCGATCTGCTCGCGGAGGAGCGCGCCGAACGCCTCGGGATACAGAAGTCCCGGCTCATCACGGATCCTCAGACGCAGCTCGAGGAGTTCGTGCACGCGGAGCGCAGGGTCTTGAAGGCCATCCGCCTCGGCACGTTGCCCCAGGTTCCAGGCACCACGTCGATCCTGCCCGTGAACGACGTCGCGGGCGTGAAGGTCATCCTGGAGCACGAGCGAGCCCACCTCCTCGGCGAATGCATCTCCGAGAGCGGGGATCTGAGGATCGTGGAGACCGAGGAGCACTCGGGGCTGTACAACGCGACCAACCTCATCCTCGAGATCCGCCTCGACAAGGACGCGCTGTCGCTCCCTCCGCCGCCCTCGGTGAAGGAGGTCTTCGCCAGGCGGGGCATGGAGGGAGACGGTGTCGACGAGAGGTACGGGGATTTCGTGCGGGGGGGGGAGGACACGGCCAGGTTCGAGGTCATAGTCAGCAACTACGGGGACATGCTGGAAAGCGAGCTCGGCAGGTGCATGCACGAGGAGAGGGTTCTCGCGCAGCGCTCGATCCAGGACTACAGGTCGTCGCTGGCCTACAACGTTCGATACCTCATCGAGTTCATGTTCCTTTTCACGATGTCCCCGACTCGCTGCGTCAGCGACGTCCCGTTCAAGCTCTGGGAGCACAACATGCCGGACACCTTCGACGAGGCGGTGAAGCGGCTCTGGAACCTGGACTACCTTCCGGCACTGTGATCAGATGCGGATGGGCATGACGATGCCCAGGAACTAGTTGCTGTCCGGCACCTTGAATATCGCGCCGTCCAGGCCCCCGCCGAAGCGAAGCTCGACCTGCTCCGAGTCCATCGCGGAGAGTATGTGGCCCAGGTAGGCGGCGTTGAAGCCGATGACCAGGTTCTCGCCGCCGTACTCGACCTCTATGTTCTCCTCCGCCTCGCCGAGCTCGGGGTTGTCGGCGCTTAGGTTGAGATCCTGGCCTACCAGCTTGAGGTGGATCGCGCGGTGCCTCTCGCTGGTCATGACCGATACGCGCCTAATCGCGTCGAGCAGCCTCGCCCGCCTGCAGATGACCCCCTTGTCGTTCGACTTGGGAATGACGGACTCGTACGGCGGGAACTCGCTGTCCGTGAGGCGGACCGTGAGGACCATCGTCTCCTTCGCCTTCGCGCTGCCCAGCTCCTTGGTGAAGTGCATGCTCGAACCGTCCACGGCGAGCACGAATGGGTCTTCGCCCAGCTCGAGGAATTTACGCAGCTCCGCGATGCCCAGCTGTGGCACGAGCAGCTTCAGATCGCCACCCTTGCCCTCCACGGCTTCGCTGCAGATCGTCATCCTGTGGCCGTCCGTGGTCACCATGCGCACGTGATCGGAGGTGCGCTCGAACAGGGCGCCGTTCAGGTATGGGCGGGTCTCGTCATCGCTTATGGAGAACGACGTCTTGTCGATCAGGCGCCGGATCTGTGCCGAGCCGAGGGAGATCCGCTTCTTCTTCTCGACCTTCTCCGGCTCTGGAAGTGCCGGGAACTCGTCCTGCGGCAGGCAGGGGATCCTCGCGCTGTAGCTCCCGCTGGAGAGGAGCACCTTGTCCTCGTCCGTCTTGGTGAATGTGACTTCGACGTCGGGCAGGATACGGACCACGTCGCTGAGCGTCTTCGCCGGGATGGCGAAGCCGAACTCGCCGTCCAACTCGGCGGACATGTCGTACTGGACCGTGTTCCTTATGTTCGAGCTGGCCAGCTTGAGACCGCTTCCGGATTTCGAAGTCCTCATGAGCACGCAGGAGAGGATCCTCATGGTGCTTCGCCTGTCTGCAATGTGCCAGACCTGGGAAACGGCCCTGGTCAGGGCATCGCGTGACATCTTTATGTGCATGGCTGGCTCCTCAAGGCACGGACGTTGGAACACGTCTTTTCCACAGGCGTTATTATTGGTTTAGTGCAAGTGGATGTCAATTATGCATCCATAGAAGTATGGCGCCCCGGCCGGGGGGATCTCTTCAAGGGTGTCACATCAAAGGAGAAAGGGGCCAGGATGCCTGCTCGAGACCTGTGGATACGCATGTGCGTGGACCTGTGGATCCGGACGAAGGGGGTCGTGGAAGGGGCCGGACACCGATTCCATGCGAGGCCTTCTCGCAGGTTTCCAGCCTGGTCCACGCATTCACGACGGGGATGAAACGGTCACTGCCCCGATGCGCACGAGCATTCCGATGAACTTCGATGATCTCACGTAACGGTCGCCCACGACGATCGACCCGTCCGGGAAAACGCGCTCGGCGATCTCGCCGACAGTCAGCGACCCGTCGATCGTGTTCCAGGTCGTGGTCCCGAGGTCGTCGAGATGCAGCTTGACGAAGGCGCGCCGGCCGAGGAGCCGCTTTGCCGCGCGGCCGGTGATGCCCGTGCCGAACTTGGGAGCGAGGACCGTGACGAGGCCGTCGTCCCCCGTGATGCTTTCCGCCGTGCGACGTGGCACGTGATCCAGGAAGTTCGAGGGAGTCCTGCGCGCCATGGAGGGATCAGGACTTGGCGGAAGAGCGGGAGGCGCTCAGCGCGCTCGCGATCATGTAGGTCGACAGGCCGACGATGACCAGACCGCCGACCGCATAGGCAGCCGTCCCCACGAGGACCGGCCTGTCGAGGATCTGCACGCTCGCGGCCACGAGCCCGGCCAGTATCAGACCCATCAGGGCTTCGCCTGCCACGAAGCCGGAGGCCACCAGCAGCCCGCGATTCTCGACGGCCTCGAGGGCCCTGGGATCGGTCACGCCCCTGCGCTTGATGATCGTGTCCGCGATCCACTTGACCACCCCGCCCGCGAAGATGGCGACCGTGGTCTGGAAGGGCAGGTACATTCCCACCGCGATGAGCATGGGCGATGGAGCGCCGATCAGTATGAGGCCAACGGCGAAGAACACGCCTATGAGCACGAGCTCCCAGGCGATCTGGCCGGAGATGATCCCCTTGGCCATCGTGGCCATGAGGCCGGCCTGGGGGGCCGGAAGGTTCTCCCCGCCGATCCCGCGCCCGCCGGCGGCGATGTCCGAACCGTGGAGCAGGGTGATGACCGCGACGAGGACCAGGGACGCGACGACTACGCCGATGAGCCCGCCGATCTCCATCTTCCACGGCGTACCGCCCAGGTTGTAGCCGACCTTCCAGTCCTGGGCCATGTCTCCGGCGACACCGGCGACGCAGCACACGACCGTGGCGACCCCCAAGACGGCGAGAACGCCGGCCCGCATCTTGTCGCTCATGGTCACGCCGTCATCCAGGTATCCGCCGCCCATCTTCAGGGCGACGAGCAGGCCGGCCGCGATGAGCAGGGTGGATAGTGTCAGGCCAGAGATCGGGTTGGACGACGATCCGATGATCGACACCAGGAAGCCGGCCACGGCCGCGAACAGGAACCCGGTTATCGCCATGACGATCGTCATGACCAGCGAGACGGACATGCTGCCGCAGAGGAGCCAGTACAGGAGGAACATAGCGACCACCATCACGCCGACGGCCGCGAACACGATCTTGACGTTGATGTCGCGATCGGTCCGCTTGATCTTACCGACGACCTTGGCGCCGCCGATCGATCTGAAGGAGCGGGCCAGGCCCTCCAACAGGTTCTTGCGCATCTTGTAGAGCGTGAAGAAGGCGCCCACGATCATGGAGCCGATGGCCACGATCTTGATCGTGGACCCGTACAGCGCGTTCAGGCCCATGAAGGACTTGAAGCCCTCCAGCGGCTGGTTGAACAGCGGGTGATCCTTCGGGTAGCCGTCGAAGAGCACGGAGAACTGGCCAGACGAGACCAGCTTCGAGAGGGCCACGCCGAAGCTGGGATCGTTGATCGTGTACAGGTACAGGATGATCGGCATGAGGAAGAGCCAACCGAACACGCCGCCGGAGGCCGTGATCGCACCGTAGCGCGGGCCGATGATCCATCCGACCGCCAGGAAGGCGGGCGAAGGGGCCGGCGTGAGGAACGGGAAGACGCCCTTGCCCAGGCCGAAGGCCGCCTTCACGTGGTCGCCGATGAGCTTGATGCCCGAGCCGTTCCTGAGGAACTCGATCACGCCCGCGATGCCCATCGCGGTGAACACGTGGCCGGCGCCAGAGGCCCCCCCCTGTCCGGCCTTGACGATCTCGGTGCAGGCTGCCGACTCCGGGAACGGGAGGGACGCGTCCTCGACGAACGTCCGCCGGAGGAGGACCACGAACAGCACGCCGATCACGCCGCCGACCATCAGGAGCGCGGTGGCGAGCAGCCAGTTGGGCGACATGATGGAGATGTCGTCCCAGGCCTCGACGAGGATGAACGCTGGGATCGTGAATATGGCCCCGGCCGCCAGGGCCTCGCCGACCGCCCCGGTGGTACGGGCGATGTTCTCCTCGAGGATGTTGCTCTTGAACAGCTTGAGGACGGCCATGGAGATGACCGCGGCCGGGAAGGTGGCCGCCACCGTCATGCCGGCCTTGAGGCCGAGGTAGACGTTGGCCGCCCCGAGCACGAGCGCCATGATTCCGCCCAGGACCAGCGGGGCGATCGTCAGCTCCTTCATCTCCTTGTCCGGATCTATGTACGGCTTGAAAACCCCTTGCTCCATGCGTGCTCCCCGGTCTCCGGTTGGTTGGGAAACCGGGAGGGGAGACTAGTTGGGGGCCTCGGGGAAGTCAACCGCGAGGGTGGCGCAGCCAATATACTATTATACCAGTAACAGCACAACAATGATGATATTTCGGATCAGAGGGTCCCGCACGCCTTCTTGAGCCGCGCGATGGCGACGAGGTACTCGTACTTGTAGGATGCCAGCTCGACCTGTGACTGCACGAGACGGGCGGTGGCGTCCAGGACCTCGGTGGAGGTGTTCACCTTCTTGTCGTAGCGGTCCTTCTCGATGCGGAGCTGCTCCTCGGCCGCGGCCACCGCCTTCTTCTGGATCTCGATCTCCTTCTTGGCGAGCGCGATCGCGAGCAGTGCCTGCTTCACTTCGAATACGACCAGCTTCTCCAGGGCCTCCCTGCCCGCCTCGGCGGCGGCCGTCTTGGACTTGGCCTCGTCGACCGTGTAGTACACCTTCCCCCACTGCCAGAAGTTCCAGGAGACCGTGGCGCCGACCGTGATCGGCGGGAGCGTCATGACCGAACCCTCCTCGTGCTGGTACGAGGCAAAGGCCGCCACAGTGGGGATCCACCCTCCTTTCGCAAGCTTTACGGCCTCGCTCGATGCAGCTATCGCCTTGTCGATCTGCTGGAGCTCCGGACGGTTCTTGGCTGCGAGGTCGAGCGCGGCCTTCTCGTCCGGTATCCCGTTCTTTGATAGGAACGCGGCATCGCCCTCGGGATCGTCTACCGGCACGAGAGGCTCCTCCCCCTGCTCGTTCAGCACGAGCAGCAGCCCTTCCCCGGCCAGGACCACGCCCTGCTCGATCTGCAGCCTCTGCCCTTCGAGCTGGGCCTGCCGGACTTCCGCCTGGAGGAAGTCGTTCTTGGTGATGAACTCTGCCTCGTAGAAGGCCTTGGCCTGGCCCACGTGCGATGCCACGCCCACGAGCGCCTCGTCGACCGCCTTGAGCGCGGCCTTGGCCTTGAGGTATCCGTAGTAGGTTTCGACCGTCTTCATCTTCAGATCGGCCTTGACCTTGTCCTGCTCGATCCTGGCCATGTCCACGCCGAGATCGGCAAGCTTGTATCCATGGTAGGCCTGGTAGAGGGGCGTGAGCGGCTGGGCCACCTGGACCGTGACCTTCACGTCGTACTGCTTTGCCTGGAACTGGTTGCCGAGGTCGGTGAAGCCGCCGAACATCGAGTAGAGACCCTGGCAGAAGAGCTGCTCGTCGGCCTCGTCCATGGCCGCCAGGCAGATCGAGGGGTCGGGCGTGGTGCCCATGTCGAAGCTGCCGAAGGAAGGCTTCTCGCTGTAGTACATCACGAGGAGATCCGCGGACATCTGCGGGAGGAAGTTCGAGATCATTGCCTTGCGCGCCGAGATCGCAGCCTCGATCGACATCTCGCCCGAGACTATCTGGGGATTCTGCTTGATGACCTTCTCGAGTGATTGCTCGAGAGTGACGGGCTTGCCCTGCCCTGGCGCCGGCGGGGGAGAGATCTCGGGCCCGGCTCCACCCTGGGAGACCGAAGCCGGCTCCTGGCACAGGCCGGCAGCGGGCCATGACGACCATGCAGCGGCCGCGAGGATCGCGGCCATGGTGCGGGTGCAGAGCAGCTTGCGATCCATGTCGAACCTCCCTGGGGTCAACCCTGTCAGGAATCGAGCCCGGCCAATCTGGCAATGCTGTCCATATAAGTCAACAAGGCGATCGATGCCGCGGTCCGCCCCATTGTTTCACGTG
>CAZGVR010000007.1:8231-8628 GCA_964528945.1 uncultured Myxococcales bacterium | reverse complement strand
GATCGGCTGCGGGTCCCTGGAGCCAGCCGCGGAAGCAGAAGTGACGGGTATCCTGGTCCGGGGCCGATATGGCCAGGGTCAGCGGCGACGGGGATGGCAGATCCTCGCCAAGGACGATCGAGCGCGACTGCGACCCGGGCACGTTGAGGAACACGGCCTCCCCGAGCGGCCTGCCGCTTGTCTCGACGGCCACCGTCACGGGCACGCCCTTCGGATAGTAGACTCCGTCGTCGTCGATCCCGCCCTCGAGCAGCAGGATCTTGCCTCCGGTCGTGGACAGGTACTCGATGACCAGCCTGCTCCCGTTCCTCGGGTGGGCGTAGATGCACTCGATCGGGGTCCCACCCATGAAGACCCGCTTCACCTCCACGGAGTACCACGGCTCTCCCGGGCAGGC
>CAZGVR010000007.1:7729-8221 GCA_964528945.1 uncultured Myxococcales bacterium | reverse complement strand
ATCCCGGCGCTCAGGGGACACGGCGCGAGGCCCCCGTCGATCCGCATCACCGATGCCTCGGGCAGGTGCCTGATCAGGTCGTAGCCGCCGGTGCGGGCCGCGCCCTGGGCCATGTCCAGGCGATGCACCCTGTACGGCCCGATATCCTCCACCGTCACGCTGCCCAGCAGGGGGACCTCGGCCGAGGGCGGGCCCACGACCCAGGCGCGGTCGTACCCCACGACGTCGTTCCAGAACACGGACTCAGAATATATTACTCTTATTCCATGTAGGCGTTCCATCTTACTGCTATCCGAGGACAGGAGGATCACCACGTCCTCGGGTCCCACGGACGCGCGGAGGCGATCGGCCAGACGCCTCTCGACCCGCTCCTCCCGCCACCACGCGGCGAGGAGGACCAGGGCGAGAGCGGCCGGGACGGCCGTCAGGATCAGCGCCCGCCTTCTGGCCTTCATGCGCCTCCGTGCACAGGGATTTCTCTGGTATATTACC